>JAEYZS010000097.1 GCA_023427925.1 Pseudomonadota bacterium
GAATTATCTTGAGCGTAAGAGTAAATAGACAGGCTGCAAATTAGAATATAAATTAAATTTCTCATGGACCATAGGCTACCATTTCTCACTCTTAAGTAAAGTGGAAATAGGAAATAAATTTACATTCATTTAGTTTTATTAACCGTGCCCACCCATAAGGAAACGCTCCCCGGATGTATCGATTTGCGTTAAATGTGCGATGGAATGGAAGTAGTTTTCCGCGTGATCTAAAACTTCTTTTGGAGTTTGATATTGGAAAACATCTCTCCTAAATTGTGCGGATCCTGGGTATCCTGCCGAAAACCAACTCGAGAATTTTTTAAGCTGAATACCAACGGTTCTTGGTTCAAAATTCTTTTCTAAATATGTATTCAGTGTGCATATGAGCTCGATAAAGTTTTTGTCCGTTTTTTCATTCTGACGTTTATAGATATTCAGAGCCTGTCTGAAAATCCAAGGATTCTTTAAACATCCTCGACCTATCATCACCGCATCGCAACCAGAAGAGTTTAAGCGGTCAACTGCTTGTTGAGGAGTATGGATATCTCCATTGCCGATGATTGGTAGCTTTGCTTTCGACTTCACTTCAGCGATATAATCCCAGTCTGCAAGACCTTCATATCCTTGAGTTCTCGTGCGACCATGAATAGCCATCCACGAAATGCCTTCGTTATATGCGATATTTGCTATTTCATGTGTATTTCGAGTATTCGCATCCCATCCAGTACGAACTTTGATGGTCAATGGAATTTGAATTGCGCCTCGGACCGTAGAAAGCATTTTTGCTATGCCATCAAGATCCTTGAGCATTGCAGAGCCCGCGCCTTTACAGACCACTTTCTTGACGGGACAACCAAAATTAAGATCAACAAAATCTGCACCCTGATCTTGAACGAATTTTGCTCCTTCTGCCACGATTTCTGGTGTTTCTCCAAAGAGCTGGATGCCGACTGGACTTTGAATCTTGTCAAACTTCATAAGATCCACGGTTTTCTTGTTTCCATAATTTAATCCATTAGCAGAAATCAGCTCTGAAATAACGATCCCACAGCCCATTTCTTTCATAAAGGACCGAAAGGCATTATCTGTAATGCCCGCCATGGGAGCGAGCACAAATGGATTGTTGCGTAATTCCTGAACTAAATTTATGGAGTTTAGAGCCATAAAAAGCTTATAACCTTAAACGTTATGTTTGCTCAACACCGCTCTGACAGAGTATGGTAAAAATCTTAAGAACAATATAAACTTTGCTCTAAGAACTGGGGTTCATATGAAAATTTATAACAACATCCTTGAAACCGTGGGAAACACGCCGATTGTAAAGATAAACAAATCTGTACCCGTAAGTCCTCATAATTACTTTGCTAAAATGGAATTTTTTAACCCCGGAGCAAGCGTTAAAGATAGAATAGCTTTAAAAATCATCGAAGAGGCAGAAAAAAGAGGCCAGCTCAAACCGGGCGGTACGGTTGTAGAAGCAACTTCCGGCAATACTGGCGTTGGCCTTGCTATGGTTTGCGCAGAAAAGGGTTATAAATGCATCATTACCATTCCAGATAAAATGAGTGCAGAAAAAATCAATACTTTGAAGTCTTTTGGCGCCGATGTTCGCGTCACACCTGCAGGTGTTGCTCCTGATGATCCTAGATCTCATTACAGCGTTGCAAAAGATTGTGTTGAAAAAATTCCTGGAGCATTTTTAGCAAACCAATTCCACAATCCCGACAATGTGAAAGTACACTATGAGATTACGGGCCCAGAAATCTGGGAACAAATGGGCGGAAAAGTAGATGTTTTTGTCGCCGGAGTTGGAACTGGCGGTACGATTTCGGGAGTTGGTAAATTCTTAAAAGAAAAAAATCCAAATGTGAAAATAGTTTCTCCTGACCCCATTGGAAGTATTCTTTATGATGTTCATAAATATGGTGAACCCCGTGACCCTGTGGCTCCATACGAAGTTGAAGGCATCGGTGAAGATATGGTTCCTGAAAATACTCACTTCAATGTGATTGATGCCTTTATAAAAACTGAAGACAAAGAAATCTTCAATGTGTCGAGAGAACTGTTACAGAAAGACGGTCTTTTTGTAGGTCCTTCAAGTGGCGCCGCTCTTCTTGCAGCGATAAGATTTACTCAAGAGTATAAGGACCCAAAAAACGTTGTTGTGCTTTTCCCTGATAGCGGGTCGAAGTATCTCAGCAAAGCCTATAATGACGAGTGGATGAGATCTAAAAATTTCTTAAGCTAAAGAGTAAGGAAGTACAAATGGATTACAAAAAAAACAGATTCGAAACTAGAGCAATTCACGTTGGCCAACCTCCTGATAAATCAACAGGTGCAATCATGACTCCAATCACTCTTGCAACGACTTATGTGCAAGAGTCTCCTGGCGTACACAAAGGTTACGATTATTCTCGCGCAGACAATCCAACTCGTGAAGCATACGAAAGATGTCTGGCGAGTCTTGAAAACGCTAAGTTTGGATATGCATTTGCCTCCGGTTGTGCGGCCACAACTACAATCAGCATGATGTTAAAGTCAGGTGATCACGTGATTTGCTCCGATGACGTATATGGTGGAACATTTAGGCTCTTTGATAAAGTCATCCAAGATAAAGGAATTGAATTCGATTACGTTGATTTAACGAATTCAAAATTGCTTCAATCTAAAATCAAAAAGAATACTAAACTCATTTGGATTGAAACTCCAACAAATCCATTACTGAAGATTGTCGATATTCAAGCAGTAACAAAAATCGCCAATGCAAAAAAGATTTGGACCGTTGTCGATAACACATTCATGTCACCGTATTTCCAAAATCCAACGGATCTAGGGGCGACAATGACATATCACTCGACTACAAAATATATTGGTGGTCACAGTGACGTTCTCGGGGGATTTGTTGCAACCAACGACAAAGACGTCGCAGAGAAATTAAAATTTTTGCAAAAATCTGTTGGCGCTGTACCGTCCCCATTTGATTGCTATTTAGCAATGAGAAGTTTAAAAACTTTGGCAGTACGCATGGAAGCCCATGCGAGAAACGCGCAAGCCATTGCAGAGTTTTTGGAAAAACACCCTAAGGTTGAAAAAGTTATTTATCCCGGGCTCAAATCACACCCACAGCATTCCATCGCCAAAAAACAAAACTCAGGTTATGGCGGCATGATGAGCTTTTACATTAAGGGCGGGCTCAAGCAGGCAAAAACTTTCTTAGAAAACGTGAGAATTTTTGCTCTTGCCGAAAGCTTAGGCGGAGTCGAATCCCTTATCGAACATCCAGCCATCATGACACACGCCAGCGTTCCCGCTAAGAATCGCAAGGCCCTAGGAATTGACGATACATTGATCCGCCTAAGTGTGGGAATCGAGAATATGGATGATCTAATCGAGGATTTAAAAGCAGCATTTTCTAAAGTTAAATAAGGAAAGCCCTTAAGATCGTTTGACTCTTTTTGGCTAAAAAGGTACTTAAATTAGCTTCCAATCTTACACCGAAATGGCTCGGTAGCTCAGTTGGTAGAGCAGAGGATTGAAAATCCTTGTGTCGGCGGTTCAATTCCGTCTCGAGCCACCATTTTAATAAAATTATTTAAAAATTATTTAAAAACAGTTTACATCGGAATCGACGAAAAAAGAGCGACCTGCGGAAATCCGACTTGAGAAGCATTTAACTCAGCAGAAAAATACCGGATCCATTTATTAGTGGGCGACTTATAGAAAGAATAAACAAACAATCGCCCAGCCCCATACATAGGCTGCGAATAGTTCAAGTCTGTTCTTTTTAACGGCGGTTAAGATAACTTTCAGTCCAATCAATCCAAATATAAAAGCTGCAATAAAACCGATCGTATATCCTGGAAGTCTTGCTCCAAGATCTTCAACTTCACTTAATTTCAAAATCGCAGCTCCTAAAATTGTAGGAATCGAAAGCATAAAGCTAAATACACTGGCGGCTCCACCCGACATTCCAGCAAATAAACCTGCGGCGATGGTCATACCTGACCGGCTAACTCCTGGAAGGAGGGCGAAAGATTGGAAGACTCCAACAAAAAGAGCTTTGCCATATGAAACCGTTTCAAATTCCTTTAAAAGTTGGTCCGGCGCTTCTGAAATCATATTGATCGACTTTGATTTGATTCTTTTTGTAAAGATTAAAACTAACCCCGTCCAAACAAATCCATAACCCAATACAGTGATATTTCCAAAAAGCCCCTCAAAAAAAGGTTTGAATTTTAATCCAATAATTCCTGCAGGGACAGTTGCCAGAGCAACCATCAACGCAAGCCTCATCCCTGAATTTATTTTTCTTTCTCTAATAGAACGCAAACACTCTTGAATGACGTGTGCGAGAAACTTTCTAAATACCATAAAAATGGCAAGCAAGGTCGCAAGGTGGAGGACAAGATCATAGGCCAAGTCATGGACTTCATACCCTAAAAATTTTTGTGTTAAGACAAGATGTCCCTTGCTTGAAATAGGTAAGAACTCTGCAAGTCCTTGCACGATTCCTAAGATAATGTCGCCTAGAATATCCATAAATACCTTCTTAAATAGGCAATCGCTGCTGGATTGCACTTAACCAATCTCTTTATTTAAGAAATTGTGACACATATATAGAAGAAGATCAAAAATTGAAATAAGACCTTTTACTTTTTTAGTACGAGGCTGGACGCGCGCTTCTCTTCTTTGCTATAGATCAAGTCTTTGTTTTTATCTGAAACAAGCTTCTTGCAGTACGGGCTAAGTCCCGCAAGGGAAACCTCCTCCGTCATCACCAGGACATTGCGTTCGCACGCTTGATCAACGATTTGAAGCTTTTCTTTTGAAATCTCGAGTTTATAACAGGTTTTTGGAACTAATTTGTGGTTCAGTTCAAATTCACAACGAGATTCTAGAATCTTTTTCTCTTCGATTTTATCTATTTTAGCTTTTAACGATTTCAAGTCTTTCGCGTGGAGCAATACTTGAGCACGGTCGTCGAGCTCCGTGGCGTGCAATGAAAGAAATGATAATAGTAATAGTACAAACATAGTTTCTCCTTATAGTGATTGTAAAAATAGATTTAATATAGGTCCGAGCAAAAGCAATAGATACGCAGGAAACATAAATAATAGAAGCGGCACCATCAGCACATAGGGAAGTTTGTCCAACTCCTTTTGGAACTCTTCTTTACAGAGTTCCACGACTTCTTCTTCGAGAGATTTAATTCTATCGTAAATAGAATGACCCTTGAGCCCTAAATGTAGGGTTTCCATAGTCATCTCTATTTGTGAGTGATTAAAGACTATCGACGAGCAGTCTTCTCCATCGGTATGATCGAAATGGTTTAGCCATTGCTTGAGTTTTAGAATCTCGGGAGTCGGCTTTTTATCACAGAAGCGTGTTAAAGAACTTCGCAAGGACTCCCCACCTTCTAGTGACGCTCGCACATGAAGACAGAGCTTTAGAAGAAAACTTAAATTTTCCATTGCTTACGCACTCCAAAGTAAAAGAATCCAACTATCCCCAATACAAAAAGCGCTAGGGAAATAAAAATGATCTTAAAATTTTCACGAAATCCAAATCGAGAAATGATAAAAGTGAGCACACAAGAATACATAACCACCAAAAAGACGATCTGAATCCTCACTTGGCGTACAATTCTCCCAGACTTACGTCGAAAATCTTCTTCAATTTTTATTTTTCGACGAAAAGAACACAGTTTATCGAGAGTTTTGTGCGGAAAATGCTCCACGGAACTCATTTCTTCAAAAATTTCTGCTAAAAATTCGTTGGTTGTTTCTATTTTTTGGGAAAAATGTACGGCTTCGATAATTTTTTCGAGCTTTATTTTGCTTTGAACGGGTGTTTTTATGTTTGAAAGCTCCAAAGAATTAGAAAAACTTTGTCCTGAACGCACTTGAAGTATTGTTCTATCGAGGAAATCGACAAAATCTTGACGAAACATCCTTTCTCGAATGAAAGCGGTGACAAAAATTGTAACTACAAACATTGAAATCGATAAGAAAACAATCACCCACACCAAAAAAATTCTCTGATACACAAACAAAACACACCCAAGTGTCAAAAAAACGATAAGGAGTAATGAGTTTTTGAGTAAATCATTATCGAAAATGCGATTTTGTTCGTTGAAAAAGTAAATCCGAAGTACGAACAACAATCCAAAAACCAAAATTAGTGAGCAAATAATCATGCAAACATCCTCTTTTGGTAAGAACATGCAAAAAAAATACTAAAAAAAGAAAATTTACTATTGACGGAATGGGTCGCGAGTGTAAACTAATTGTAGATTAACAACATTGAAGTAACAACAATGTTAAACCACCATAGGGAGGAAAACCATGGCTAAGAAAAGAAAAGCTGCTAAGAAAGCAACTAAGAAAGCTACAAAAAAGAAAGCAACTAAGAAAAAAGCTGCTAAGAAAAAAAAGAAGAAGTAAGTTATAGCTTGTTTCTTTAAAAGCCTCTGCGGGAAACCTCAGAGGCTTTTTTTTTGCTCAAAATCATTTTAGATGAACCTGGATCGGTTTTCGCAAAAACCAAATTAACTTTTTAAAGTCTTTGGGTTCAACACTCGTCATAACGATACTCCGATTTTCGAATCTCAATAAATGTCCTCGAAGTTACTCTAGTGTTTCTTCCGGTCCAAAACTTCCTACTTTGAACATTGTCTTTACCATTTTCGTGCGTATCCGAAACTCAGCACTATGGGTTTTTTACATCAGGAGATCCTGTCGCCTCCCCCATTTGTGAGGCGGACCACCTACGAGAGACCAGAATTGAGCCCTGACCTTACCTCTGTTGCCTTTCGCCTATAGTCATTGTTTGTCTATATATATAGACATTGATATTCTCAATTGATTCCAATAATCCAATCTTTAGAGGGTTCCTACCTCTAAAAACTATGCAGCAAAAGCATATTATAAAATAGCTATTAAATAAGTCGAAGGAGACTATTATGTTACATCGTAGAAAGAAAATTGCAGTTATAGGTGCGGGTTTCGTGGGCTCAACATGTGCTCATTGGGCTGCCGCAAAAGAATTAGGAGATGTTGTACTTCTTGATGTCAATGAAGGTGCAGCGAAAGGAAAGGCTTTAGATTTATATGAGTCTTCTCCTGTTGAAGGTTTTGATTCTAAAGTTGTCGGAACAGCTAACTATAAAGACATCCAAGATTCGGACGTAGTGATTATTACCGCCGGTCTTCCGAGAAAACCAGGCATGTCTCGAGATGACCTTTTGGCTACAAACGCCAAAATCATGAAAGAGGTCTGCCAGGGCGTTAAACAGTATGCACCAAACTCAGTGGCAATCATTGTTTCCAACCCTCTTGATGCAATGGCTTTTGTTGCCAAAGAGGTTTTAGGATTCCCGCGCGAAAGAGTGATCGGCATGGCCGGAGTTCTTGATAGTGCGCGATTCAGAACTTTCATTTCTGAAGAACTCAATGTTTCTGTAAAAGATGTTCAAGCATTCGTACTTGGCGGTCACGGCGACACCATGGTTCCAATGCCAAGACATTGCTCTGTGGGTGGAGTGCCATTAACTGAAATGCTACCTAAAGAAAGAGTGGATGCCCTCGTTAAGAGAGCGAGAGAGGGCGGAGCGGAGATCGTTGGATTGCTTAAAACAGGCTCTGCTTATTACGCTCCAAGCGCCTCTGCAGTTCAAATGGCAGAAGCAATTTTAAAAGATCAAAAGAGAATCCTCCCATGTGCGGCACTTCTTGATGGCGAGTATGGTGTTAAAGGACTCTTTGTGGGTGTTCTTTGCCAACTCGGCGGAAATGGTATGGAGAAGGTTATCGAGCTTAAACTTAGTGACGAAGAGAGAAAGATGCTAGATCACTCCATTAGCGCAGTAAAAGAATTAGTAGAAGCATTAAAAAAAGTTAATTAACAACAATGCTTGCGCCGGATTTAGACCTAAAACAAGGCGCAATCGAGTTTCTTCTGAGAAACCAAAAGCATTGAAGAATTAGGTCAAAAGGACAAGCAAGAATGAATATTCATGAGTATCAGGCCAAATCTTTATTGAAAGATTTCGGCGTCAAAGTTTTAAAAAGCGGAATTGCAAAAACAGCTGAAGAAGCTGTTAAAGTTGCCCAATCCCTTGGAGGGAGTGTTTGGGTTGTAAAAGCTCAAATTCACGCCGGTGGCAGAGGAAAAGGCGGCGGAGTTAAGGTTGCAAAGTCTTTGGATGAAGTACGTACTCACGCTCAGAACATTATCGGAATGCAACTTGTAACCCATCAAACAGGGCCAGAGGGAAAACAAGTTAATCAAGTCCTAATCGAGCAGGGTTGTGATATTAAAAAAGAATATTACGTTGCGTGCCTAGTTGATAGAGCCACAAGCAAAGTTTCAATGATGGCATCTTCTGAGGGCGGGATGGACATCGAAGAAGTTGCTGAAAAAACTCCTGAAAAGATCGTCACGGTTGCTATTGATCCTGCGACTGGATTCCAGGGTTACCATGCAAGACGACTTGCTTACGCTATTCATCTTCCTCAAGAACTTCACAAAAACGCGTTTCAGTTTATGAAAGGTCTTTACGACTGTTTCGTCGCAAAGGATTGTGCAATGGCTGAAATCAATCCCCTTGTTGAAACAAAGCAAGGTGAGCTAATCGCTCTTGATGCAAAGATGGGATTTGACTCTAACGCTCTTTATAGACATCCGGAAGTTGTTGAAATGAGAGATTTGACTGAAGAAAATCCAGAAGAAATCGAAGCCAGCAAATATGACCTAGCATTTATTAAGCTTGATGGCGAAATCGGATGTCTTGTGAATGGTGCCGGTCTTGCGATGTCTACAATGGACATTATCAAATTGCATGGTGGATCTCCTGCAAACTTCCTTGATGTCGGCGGTGGAGCAAACAAAGAAAAGGTAACAGCTGCATTTAAAATCATCCTTAAAGACAAAAACGTAAAAGCCATCCTTGTGAACATTTTTGGTGGAATCATGAAATGCGATATCATCGCAGAAGGTGTTATTGCTGCCTCCAAAGAAGTGGGCCTAAAGGTTCCACTTGTTGTTCGCCTCGAAGGGACAAACGTTGAACTAGGAAAACAAATTATCAAAGACAGCGGTCTCAATGTAATCACTGCTGATGGATTAACAGATGCAGCACAAAAAGTCGTTGCAGCGGTGAAAGGAAAATAACAATGGCAATTTTAGTTAACAACAATACAAAAGTTATTTGCCAAGGGTTCACAGGATCTCAAGGTACTTTCCACTCTGAACAAGCTATTCAGTACGGAACAAAGATGGTCGGTGGTGTGACTCCAGGAAAAGGCGGGCAAACTCACCTCGGACTCCCAGTATTTAATACTGTTCACGAAGCAAAAGAAAAGACAGGATGTAATGCTTCTGTTATCTATGTTCCGCCTCCATTTGCAGCGGATTCTATTCTAGAAGCCATCGATGCGGAAATTCCTCTTATTATTTGTATCACAGAAGGTATTCCGGTGATGGATATGGTAAGAGTAAAGAAAGCTCTTGTGACTTCTAAATCGAGACTTGTAGGTCCAAACTGCCCAGGAGTTATCACTCCCGGACAATGCAAGATTGGAATTATGCCAGGATACATTCATAAACCAGGCAAAATCGGTGTTCTTTCAAGATCTGGAACTTTAACTTACGAAGCGGTTCACCAACTTTCTGTTCTGGGACTTGGACAAAGCACATGCGTAGGTATCGGCGGAGACCCAGTGAATGGGACAAATTTCATAGATGTTCTTGAGCTTTATAACAAAGATCCTGACACAGAAGCTGTTATAATGATTGGAGAAATCGGTGGATCTGCAGAAGAAGAGGCTGCCGAATACATCAAAAGAGAGTTCAAAAAACCAGTGACAGCTTTTATCGCAGGTAGTACAGCTCCTAAAGGTAAAAGAATGGGTCATGCTGGTGCAATCATCAGTGGCGGGAAAGGGACTGCGGAAGCGAAATTCGAAGCCCTTCAATCTGCTGGATGCAAAATTGCTAGATCACCTGCGGATCTTGGAACAACACTTAAAGCGTCGTTATAGGAGAACACAATGGAAAAAACGTTTTCAATTATTAAGCCCAATGCAATGAAGAAAAATGCAATTGGTGATATTATTTCTATGTTTGAAGCAAACGGTTTAAAAATCGCTGCTGCGAAATTGACTGTATTATCAAAAGCTAAAGCTGAAGAATTTTATGCTGAACATAAGGAGCGTCCTTTCTTTGGTGAACTTGTAAGCTTCATGACTTCTGGTCCTGTAATGCTTATGTGCTTAGCTGGTGAAAATGCTGTAGCTAAAAACAGAGAAATCATGGGTGCAACAGACCCGAAGAAAGCTAACTCTGGAACAATCAGAGCGAAATTCGGTGACAACGTTGGTGAAAACGCTGTTCACGGTTCAGATTCGCCCCAATCAGCTGAAAGAGAGCTTTCTTTGTTCTTCGAAAAATCTGAAATCTGTAATCTTCAATAGATATCTTGTAAGGGTACCTCCTTGCTCTATGCTGGAGGTACTTTCCTTAAACCACACTAGCTTTTAGTCCTAACACACATAACCGAAAATCTTTTAAATCAAATTAACCGGGTTGTAATGCCCTCCCGCTCTTGATAAAAATATATAGTGGTGAAAAAATTTTTCCTCCTTATATATATG
>JAEYZS010000171.1 GCA_023427925.1 Pseudomonadota bacterium
ACGTTAATTTTGCAAGAGACAACATCAGTTATGATGACCTCGACGCAAGCAAAAATCCCGTTGCGCCAGATGGGACTTACGATCCTACGACGGATCTTATTCGAACAGGGCAGCGGATCGATATTGAGCCAACAATTCTTTATCCAATCCGCTTTAACGCAGCCCTCAACATCACGCCTTCTATTTCATTGAGAGAGACTCGTTATCAGTTCTCACTTGGCGACGATCCATCCACTTACAGGAGATACGCTAGAGCTAACGTGACGATGAGTACTCACTTCAGCAGGATATTTGGAGACCTCTCAAATCCAATTTCCGATAAGTACAAACACGTGATCGAACCAGAGATTGGATACACAGTTATTCCTTGGGACGATCAACCTAGCCATCCATTCTTTTATGGGGATGCATTTGATTCAAACTTTAAAAAAGATCAGCCCGTCAGTAATTCCGACGATATCCAATTTGACTATAAAGATCGAATTTACGAAAAAAATCTTGTTACTTACGCGCTCTCTAATAAAATTTGGAGAAAGAGATATCGCCAGGGAACGCCTGAATATACTCAAATCATTCGACATAGACTTTCTCAAAGTTACGACATCCACGAAAATAAACGAGACACCTTGATCAAAAAACAACCATGGTCAGAAATTGCAAGCTTACTTGATGTCCGATTTGATCAATTTGAAACCAATTCTTTGATCAAGTATTACCCTTATCAAAAAGATACGACTCATGCGACTCGTCTTAAATTCTACGACAAACAAAGAAACTACTTAGAACTAATATATTCTCAAGATTTTTTGATCACCAATGGAGCTGGCATTGATCTCAACTCTAAGACTCGAGATTTAACTAGCGGCGTTGGATTTTACGTTAAGTATTTAAAATTCGAAGGTGCAACCACGTACAATTTACTGACAGATGCCTTCCAAGCCTATCGAGTGGCTGTGCGATTTCGTCCGCCAGGAGAATGTTGGGAAATCATTTTTAATCAAGAAAAGAAGACTGGAGCGGATAAAGAACTCGATTTTAATATAGCGTTTCTATTTGATGGAAATTCAGACAAAGGTTTCTAACTCAATTAAAAAACTAATTTTTTAGAGTCTACTTAGAATTTATAGATAGTAAGATCAACGGCTGCTCCGTCAATTCTTCCACTATCAGAAAGCACCGGGTAGACTATGGGATTGCGGAGTTTAAATCCATAATCATCTTCAGGAAGTATGTTTCTCAACTCATCACTTTCATCTGGAACACCATACACAACATATAGTCCCAGTAGGATACCAAAATATAAACCAAGCGATGCTCCTCTTGCGATTCTTTGAAGCTTGTCTCCTGGCTTATCTGTGAATGCCAAAGACGCGGTTCCTAATAAGGCCCCCGCCAATGTACCGTAAGTTACACTCATCATGAATTCTCGCCCTGGGTCGGCTTTTGCTGAATGACCAGATATATTGATCAAAGTGATTGTTGTTGCGATGAGTATGAACTTCTTAAAAATCCCCATACTAGAAGTGTTCTATTTAGACCGTCTGATGTCAAGCAACATTGATTACGCAAGGAAGTCCTCAAATATTTCCAACTCCCCTTGAGCATCAACAATAACAAGGTGAAATTCGACTTCTTTTGAGGTGCAAGGAATCACCCGGAGGAAAACACTTTCAAGCTTCCTCCTTTGTGACTGAGAGAGACGGTTTAGAATATAGTCCTTATGAGTGGTGTATTTCACTTCGATCAGTACTAACTTTTGTGGCGATTCCACGACCAAATCAACTTCCGTTTTAAAGTACCTTTCTCTATGACTCTTGAGAATGAAACCTTTTTCAATATAGTGTTTAATAGCCAACAGCTCTGCTCTTAATCCGAGCACGTGTTTAGGATTAGAGGTACTCTTTAACTCCTCTAAAAGTTTTACGGTGTTCTGGGGAAACACCGTACTCAACAATTTTTTGTTTATGATCTTTAGTCGAATACCCTTTGTGTTTTTCAAAAGCATATTGAGGGTATTGAGCTGCAAGATCCAACATGTATTGATCACGCGCTACCTTTGCTACAATTGAAGCAGCAGCAACCGGTGCACATCTCAAATCTCCTTTGACTAAGGTAGTTTGAGGTAGAGCAATTCCTGGCACTTTAAAAGTTCCGTCTACGACTATATGTCCATCAAGAACGCAGAGTTGTTCAACGGCTCTTCTCATCGCCAATAGTGCTGCTTTCAATATGTTGATTTCATCAATCTCATGAACAGTAGCAAATCCAATGCCGACCTTATGATGAATTAAAATGTGATTTTTGAGTTCTTCTCTCCGAGAAGCGGTCAGAAGTTTAGAATCCGTATATTGCTTTATTCCTTCTTCGCTTTGAAGAATAACGGCTGCCGCATAAACGCGTCCAGCAAGACAACCCCTACCGACTTCATCGACACCGATCACCGGTTGAGGCTTCAACGATTTCCAATCAAATGGTGGAAACATGAATAATTAATTTTTTTCTGAAGTTGCAGTTTCGCTTTCGGTAACAAGATCAGAATTGATTCTTGCCTTCTTACCTTTTAATCCTCTGAGATAATAGAGTTTTGCTCTTCTAACTTGACCACGGGCTACAAGTTCAATTTTTTCTACTGCAGGGCTAGCAAACGGAAAGCATCTTTCCACACCAACACCATCAGAGATTTTTCTAACAGTGAAAGTCTTGTTTGAACCCGCGCCTTGAACTTTAATCACAGTACCTGTGTAAACCTGAATTCTTTCTTTCTCACCTTCACGAACTTTAACGTAAACGTTTACAGTGTCACCTGAAGTTACCGTTGCAGGTTTAATGTTTTTGTTCTTTTCTTTTGCAATGCGTTGGAGTGTTTGTAACATACGTTTTCCCTTTTAATCACTTAAGTTCGTTCAGAAGCGAAATAGTTAACATGTCTAGGGAAATAGAGTCAATAATCTTTCAAAAAACTATTGAACATTTACTACGAAATATCTGGCAAACCTAAAGATTTTCTCTCCTCTGAGG
>JAEYZS010000213.1 GCA_023427925.1 Pseudomonadota bacterium
GTCTTGGAGCTTTGACAGCCCATTTGAGTGAAAATATAGGAAATGGATACTGTATTGAGATTTCTAACGAAGCCAATACACTTCATCGAAAACTTTTTCCCGAAATAAAATATGGATTTAAAAATAATTCTCGTTCTGCTTCAGTGGATTTAATGGCATTTTCCTATGTATTAACCGAGCTTCAAGATTTGCCACAAGAAGCCTGGAGAACCGAAGCTCTCTTTATTGTAGAGCCGTCTACGCAAGAAGATGGGCGAAGGCTTATGCACTTGAGACAAAGACTTATTGATAAGGGCTTTTCAATTTGGGGTCCCTGCACCCATCATGAGAACTGTCCTCTTCTCTCTCATTCAAAAAAAGATTGGTGTCACGATCGTATCCATCTTCGAATGCCAGAATGGTTTTTAGAAATTGAAAAGCATCTTAAATTCAAAAATAGAACGGTGACATTCTCCTATCTTCTCGCACGCAAAACTCCAGTTGTAAGAACGTCAACTCCGCAGGCAAGGGTCGTAGGCGATATGCTTGAGGAAAAAGGTAAAACGAAAACGATGATTTGTCGTAGAGAAGAACGAGAATTTTTGAGCTGGCTTAAAAAAGATAAGATAGATATTCGACTTCACCGTGGGGATCTGTTGAATATCGATTTCCCCACGGAAAAGAAAGGCTCTGAAGTTCGCATTAGTTCTGAACGCAAGGATTAGGCGTTTGCACGTAGCCTGACCTCTTAAACGCTATTGATGGAATCACACTCCACTGATCTGTGCTATGCTCACCGTCGGCTGCTCCTAATGGACCACAGCCGGAAGCAGAGTCAGCATTGCGAACACTTTTCCAAGCTAGTCTAAGGGCAATATGTTCTCTTGGCCCTTGATAGTAATACAACTCAGACGGGATTTGAGTAGTGTGGTCGAGATAGATTGCCTTTGATGTGCATTTGGTCTGTGTTGCGTGTTGTCCATCGTTATCAATGATTGTTTTATAAGAGTTGTCGGAGTCTAAAACTTTTAAAACAGCGCCATCGTCGGATTCAATTGCGATGTGGTAATAGCCGGCTTTCATATGTATAGGCAACGTTAATGTATAGTTTAATTTTAAGCCGAAGTATTCAATAAGGGTGTTGCCTTGACCGTCCTGTAAGACATCACCGTTTAAATTGTAGAACCCTTGATTGAAGCGTCTTTCGGGCACATTGATGTTATTTAAGAAAATACTTACGACATCACCGTTAGAATTTCTAACAGGATTGGCATGAGTTGCATATTTTACTGCAGACTTAGGATCGTTCTGTTTATTGGAAGTGAAGATTGATCCTTGTATGCCATAGCGTGCTTCATCGCCGTCATCTTCGCCAAGTCCACCGCAAACTACGGTATCTTCCGGAGGAAGTTCTGTTTCAATTGGATCAATAACAACATCAGGTGAAGGGTTAGTGTCTTCATCTGGGTTGGAATCATTAGAAATGGGTTCGATACCTACAAGTCCTTCAGTGTTCGAGCTAAATTTCATTGAGTTCTGAACCTGTCCGCAGTTTTGGTAACCTAAAAATAAAAAAGACACGGCTATAACTGAGACAGTAGAATTGCGGGTACACTTATTCATAGATGATCCTCCACTCCCATATATTCTCGGTCTAAGACAGCATAGCCTTTAGTCGTGTTCGTATGTCAAAATGAGATGAAATGATTTTATGAGATCCATAAGTTTTTATTAAAGCCTTGAAACTATTGGTGATTACCAAAAGTGTAAAAAATTGTCGGGCTCTTTAAAAAAATTAATATATTTATTAACCTTAAGTCCAAGGTCGAGGGTCTTATCGACGGCAGGCTAAATTGCCGGGACCCTCTGAGAGACGGTGTGGTGGTAACAACACGAAGTTTACTCAGGTAACAATGACCAAAAAGGGGGAAGTCAATGGTTCAAACAGATGGGGTGCTAATAGAGAGTGCCAAATCTGGGGATAGTAACGCGTTTTCCAACTTAGTGATAAAGCATCAACAGAGTCTTCTAAGATTATGCATGAGATTTACGAGTTCTCAGGATTTAGCAGAAGATATCGTTCAGGACACGTTTGTTAAAGCTTACCGAAAGCTTGCAACATTTGAAGGGAGATCATCTTTTAAAAGTTGGTTGTTTCAAATCGCAATCAACACAGCCAAAAATAAGTTAAGAGCAACACGAGATACTGTGAATATAGATAATGTTCAAATCTCGATTGGTGGCCTAACGACGGAAGGCATAGAAAGAGAAGGTTTGCGCACAATGATCAGAGAATTCGTTGATGAATTACCTGATAAGCAAAAAATGGCGTTAACTTTAAGAGTGTATGATGATTTGAGTTTTAAAGAGATCGCAGAGATTATGGAATGCCCATACGATACTGCGAAGGCTAATTATAGACATGGGTTGATGAGTATAAAAAAGAATATAGAAAAAAGAAATCTTATCGACCAATTAAGGGAAGCATCCCATGAATCAAATCCTGAGCTTGCTGATATAGGCATGGCTCAGCTAAGAGAGGTAGAATTATGAGAGCGAAGTTAGAAGAATACTTGTTAGATTTTGTTGAAAACGAATTGTCCGCCGCAGAGGCCGCGAGTGTGGCCGCTGAGATTCGGGGGTCGGCCGCCTTAAGAGCAGAGCTTGCTAATCTGGAGGCAGTTAGGGCAGAAATTAAAAATGCAGAAGCCGCCACTAAGGCCGCAGCATATAAAGCGGTAGACTTTGCTAACTTACACGCCAAAATTATGCGTCAAATTGATCCAAGTTTTGATGCAGCTGTAAAAAAAAACTAAAAGGTTCCGGAAAGCTCACGTTGAAGTTGTTAAATATTCCACAATCTCCAATTAACCTGACCTAGGTCCGTAAAGTCCAATACAAATGTCCCGATAAATAAAACGAAGGTTGAGTAGACTTTCGTTTTATTTATTTTTAACTGGCACAATCTGTAACCCTAAAGCGTATCAAGATTGTCAGAGTTAAGAGAGGGAGGATTGTATGAATAAGTTTTTAGCATCATTTCTGGTATTGGCGGCGGTTTCAACTGCTTGCGCATCTTCATCTACATACAAGGTCGAGGGTTCCAGAGAAGTGGCAAAGGCGGAAGTCGACACTCGAAGCTCTGATTCAAGAGTTCAAAAGGTGGAGCGACCCGAGTCTTTAAAGGGAGATTCTCCTGCTTATAAAAGACATCAAAACTTTAATAAGCACATTGACCGTCACTATAATAAGTAATTACTGATTTACGAAAAGGATGTCCTACAGAGTTAGGATATCCTTTTCAGGATCCTTTGATTTTTCCAAAGCTCTCACTGCTTTTATAAAGCTCTTCATGTCGCCAAACTTCTCATAGGCTTTTTCAAACTTCGATAAATCATTAACATACGTTTTGTAACCCAAAAGAATTGCGTTATTGAGCTTTAACTTTTTAAAGAAGTCATACTTTTGAGTCTTAAACTTAATTTTTGAGAACTTCTCTTGGATTTGAGAAAGTCTCTTCTCTTTTTCATCAAGAGTGATATTGCCTTGTTTGGATTTATACCATTGTTCGAGATCTTGTACTTCTGTGGTGATGAACTGAGAAAACAGAAGCTCGTCTTCGTTTTGTGACTTTATAAGCTTAAGCGTCGGGGAGTCTTCGCCTTCGATTTTCTTGTAATAAAGTTCGGTTCCTCTGTTTCCAATAAATGTTGCAAGCTGCTCATTAAAATCAGCAGTGCTCTTTATGAATAAAGTCGTGTGAGTGGTCTCATGAATAATTAAATTTACAAGATCAGACTCTTGATAATCCATCATAGAAGACAGGACCGGATCCTTGAACCATCCCAGAGTGCTGTAAGCTCGAACCCCTCTTACAAAAGTATCAAATCCTTTTTGTGTAAACTCTTCGGATTCCTTTTTGGCATCAGCTTCGACGAAATACCCTTTGTAAGGAACACTCCCAACGATGGGAAATTTCCAAAGATGATATTTCAGCTCAAAAGGATAAGCCACTTGAACAATATAAGTAACGTACTTCCTATCCAAATTGACAAAGGTGGTATAGTTCGAAGATTTCTTGAGTCCCAATTCATTTTCAGAAAAATGTTTTACTTCCAAAACTCGTCGAAGTTTCAACTTCCGTTCTTCCGAAAGATTTTCTCCTTTAATATATTCCTCGATCTCCTCTTGATTCTTAATCAGAAGAGCCTGGTGATACCCCGACTTCAAAATATAACTCATCTGGCACCCAGAAGAAATCACCACAACAAACCCAAAAATCAAAACACTCTTAATCATCGTTAAGATTAAAAGGTGAGCCGCACCTTTTGTCTAGCTTTGCATCATAATTAACGCAAAACTATACAAAAGGTACGGCTCACCTTTAGGAGATAGTTTGATATGATGGAAGAATGAGAAAGTTGCTTCTGTTCCCATTATTCCTTCTGCTTTTTTCTTTGCCGGTGCAAGCTGGATACTTTGAAATCGGTGCCTCAGGTAGTTACCGTAAAACATCATATGATGAAAGTAACTTTCTTGTTTATCGCAGTGGAACTGCATCAGTGGCTTATTATTTTTGGGAATTGTCTGCACTTGAAGTTAGCTATACAAAATCCAGACAAGACGAAATTCGCACAGAGTATGAGTCGAGATCGTTTATTACGTTTTATGGAGTGGACTTGATTTTTAGTTTAGCCTCTCGCAAATCTTTATTTCAACCATACATTAAAGTGGGTGTTGCTCATCAAAATAAAACAGGATCTTACAAGCAGTCTGGCACGGTGAATACGCTGCCTGAAATTGAGGGCTGGGCTCCTTCTGCAGGTGTAGGCTTTAAGATTATCATTGGTCAACACGTCGCTATCAAAACAGGGATAGATGTGTGGTCATCACCATTAAGCCAAGATAAAGTTTCCTATGACTATGCAGGAAGAATGGGTCTATCGTTTTTGTTCTAAGAAGTCGACGCACTGTTTTTGCTTTTAAAATCTCTTCATGCTAAATTTGTATCACTAATAAATGGAGGATCAAATGGGTAAAAAAGTCGCAGTTATTCTTTCAGGATGCGGATATCTCGATGGCGCAGAAATTACCGAAGCCATTTCAACACTTATTTCTCTTTCACAGCATGGACTAGAGTACCAATGTTTTGCTCCAGATATAGATGTTCCAGAAATCGATCACACATCAGGAAAAGAAACTGGTCAAAAACGAAATGTGCTTAAGGAGTCTGCTCGTATTGCTCGTGGAAATGTTTTGCCACTTTCAGAACTTCAAGAAAAAGATTTTTCTGCAATTGTTCTCCCGGGTGGCTATGGGGCTGCGAAAAATCTATCGAACTTTGCAGAGAAAGGCGCTTCAGGAGAAGTGAACCCTCAGCTTAAGAAAAGCTTAGAGGACTTCCACGCATCTCAAAAACCAATCGCAGCTATTTGTATCGCTCCGGCAGCGGCCGTAGCACTTTCGCTCGGAAATAAAGGAGTTAGTGTGACGATTGGGAATGACGAGGCGACAGCGGGAGAGATTCGCAAGACTGGTGCTGAGCATATTAACTGCAAGGTGGATGACTTTGTCGTGGATACAGCTAACAAAGTGATTACAACTCCAGCTTATATGTACGAAGCCACTCCTGCTCAAGCCTTCACGGGCATTCAAAAATCCATTCAGGCATTAGCAAAGATGATTTGATTGCAACAAGAAGGCGACCGTAGTCTTCAAAAAAATCCTATTGGGGATTCGCGTAGCGGGGACGGTGAGTGTAGACGGTAAATTCGCCGTTGATTCGAACGGTGCCGTCCTTTTCGATCATGCCTGTCGGTGGATTGAGGTAAGGACCTGCATTCTTAAGTGCATCCTGAACAGCGTGATCAAGTTCCGTCGATCCTGAAGAGTTCACAATCATTGCATCTACGAAATGTCCTTTGCGATCTAAGATCAGTTCTACGCGCGTCACCCACTTGAGTTTTCCGCGAAGCTTCTCTCTCATATGTGGGAACATGGCGATATCCTCAATATTATTTCCCCAGTTATAAATGATTTTAGGAGTGATGCGATTATAGAAAGATGCATATGTTGAAAAATCTGAATTTAAAAAAGTAAATTCACCTTTAGATAGATTCGGAACTTGAAAATTGACTGCGGATTGTCTGGACTCTTGAGAAGCCTGCGATTCATTCTTAGGTAAAAGGTTTTGTAAAATTCCACTGTCGCTTGTCGCAGAAGGAGTCGATCTTTCCTGCTGAGTTTGCTTTTGGGTTTGGTCACCTTGAGAGCCACGGCGGGCTTGGCTGTTTCTAAAATCACCTAAATTTTGAGCGACCGTTTCTTTTTTGAAAGAGGTAGGACGCTCTGAAAAGAATTTAGAATTTTTTGATTCTTCTTTAGGGACGGCTTTGTCTTCAGGCTTGGAAGGAAGAAAGGTTCTTGTGTTGGAATCATCGCGAATAACAACTTCAATGGCCTCAGTCTTTTTTGATGACTGCTCCATATATACAGAAAGCAAACCATAGGCACCAAAATGCACAAGTAAGCTTAAAGCAAGTATGCGTATATCGAATTTAAAATCCATTTCACTTCATCCCTTTGTCCAATCTTTGCAGCTTTGTTGTCCGACTCTTTGTTCTCTTTTGAGAAAAGTTGGACCAAAGTTTAGCTCAAGTTGAGACATTTCAAGGCCGATATAGATATATCAATTTCATCGGGGGATGAAAAGACTTTTAGGGGGATGAATGTCTAAATCAAATGTTATTGATTTTAAACAATATTTAAAGGGTCATAAAAAGACGAGTAGCGTCCAGAAGACTCCTAGCGCGAATACTCCAGCTGCGGTCATCGACATGGTGGAGAAAAGAGAAGAAATCATCTCTAAAGAAAGACGTGATAATAAAAGAACAATTTTAACCGAGTTTGTTGGTGCGTTTTTAGTACTTCCAAACATGGGTAAAAATTTAGGTGGTCTCCAAAAAGTTTATCTCTATGATATTTCTGATAAAGGTCTTTCGTTTGATATAGAAACAAATGTCGGTCAGTTGAGAGTGGGCGAAGAAATTGCTATGAGAATTTACCTCTCTCAAAAGAATTATTTTTCATTTGTAGTTAAGGTCTCAAATTCTCGCTTTATGAAAGACGAAGAAACAAATAGACATGGTTGTGAATTCGTAAAAAACCTGGTCAATAAAGAGGCGCTCAATCACTTTG
>JAEYZS010000032.1 GCA_023427925.1 Pseudomonadota bacterium
GTATATCAAGAGCTTACTCGAATTAATAAATTTATTCGTGAGCAGGGTTTTCACACGTTACCAGACATTCAAAGAGTCGCACAAAATCCAAAGGGTGCTCTTCATTTTATAGGGTTACTTTCTGATGGCGGGGTTCATTCGGATCAAACACATTTATTGAATTTAATTGAGGCCGTTCAAAAGATTTCTCCCGATAAGCCAATCTTTATACATATCATTACTGACGGACGCGATACTCCACCTAAGAGCGGAAGTGATTATGTCAAAAACCTTCAGAGACATATTGATGTCTTACCTAACGTTCAAATTTCTACTGTCGTCGGTAGATTTTATGCAATGGATCGAGATCAAAGATGGGAACGCATTGAAATTGCCTACAAGGCGCTTACTCAAGAGGGATCCGTCGAAGAATTTGATTCAGCAGAAGAAGCTGTTCTAGATGCGTATTCAAAAGAAGAGACCGATGAATTTATTTTACCACGCCAGATCAGAGGCGGTGTGAGAATCTCTTCACAAGACCAAGTTGTGTTCTTTAACTATAGAGCAGATAGAGCGCGCGAAATTTCTCAAGCCATTGCCGTTCCGAGCTTTGATAAGTTTGCAGCTCCAGTAAAAGTAGATCCTCAAAACTGGATCACTATGACTCGTTACCAAAAGGATTTCCCATTTCCACCACTCTTTGATCAAGACTCATTAAAAAATATTTTAGGAGAGCTTGTCTCTAAGAAAGGAATGAAGCAGCTTCGTGTGGCTGAAACCGAAAAGTATGCGCATGTAACTTATTTCTTTAATGGCGGAGTTGAAAAGCCATTTGATGGAGAAGACCGCGTTTTGGTTCCTTCTCCTAAGGATGTAAAAACTTACGATGAAAAACCCGAGATGAGTGCGCGTGAAGTGACAAATAAAGTTCTAGAAGGATTAGAAAAGGACTACAAGCTTATTGTCGTAAACTATGCCAACGGAGATATGGTTGGTCACACAGGAAATGAAACCGCTGCAATCAAGGCCGTTGAAACACTAGATGAGTGCCTTGGAAAACTGATAAAGAATGCAAAAGAAAATAATTTTGTATCGATCATTACTGCCGACCATGGGAACTGTGAAGAAATGATTTCTGAAACGGGCGAAAGAATGACCCAGCACTCGATGAATCCAGTGCCTTGTGTTTTGGTTTCTGATCAATTTAAAAATGTTAAAATGAATGACGGCGCTTTGTGCGACGTTGCTCCAACGATCTTAAAAATCTTTGGGTGGGAACAGCCTCAAGATATGTCTGGTAAATCATTATTCTAAATCCGAGATCCGTATCTAGTGACGGATCTCTAACGTCCATATACAACGTAGTCCTCCATAAGCTGGCCTATAGAATGCAAAACTATTTTGAATTTTTGCGAGGTCTTGATGTGGTCTTATTTTAGAAACTGTAAACACTGTGGATTTGGCTTTTTTAAAAACAACTTTACTAAAGTTGATCTCTTTTGCAAAGACTGCTGGTTTTTGTTGGAGATAGCAAAATCTCCCCTTCGTGCGATTTTCTTTAAGGGTGATGGAATAGCTGTAAGATCTCTTTATGTTTGGACACAGGAAAGGCCAATAGTTGGTAATCTTATCCATGGGTTGAAGGGCGGAACACCAATCAATGTTTTAACTCGACTTTCAATCGAAATTGCGAGGAAGTTTTACAATCAAGAAAACTGTATCATTGTTCCCATTCCCTCGTCGAAGGTCGGGGAAAAAGACCACGCCTATTTGATCGCAAAATGTATCGCAGAGACGTTAGATATTCCAATGTGGGATGGTTTAATCTGGGAAAATAAAACTAAGAATCAAAAGTTTTTGAACAAAACCGAGAGGTTCCGAGCTTCCATGAAAAAGACAAAATCTTTGCCTCGTAACTCAAAAATTATTCTCGTAGATGATCTCGTAACAAGTGGCGCAACCATTATGGCCGCAAAAAGAGCGATCCAAAGTCTAAAACCCATTGAAGTGTGGACACTGGCTTGCAGGATTTAAGGAATTGCTGATAAAATTAAAGTATATGATTTCACCTTTTATGGCATCTTTAATAGCTGCAACTGTAGTGCTGACTCCAAAATCAAGCATTATGGAAAAGCGCCAAATCTCTGTGCCAGTTGAAGGTCGTCAAAAAGCCAGTAAAGAAGAAGGCGAAATCGTCCTAAGAAAAGCCAGTAAAACAAAAGCTAAAAAAAAATCAAAGAATGCTTCTAAGCGAGGAAAAAAGCAAATTGCACAAGAGGTTCCAAAAACTCAGTACGATGAGGAGAATCTCGATAAAATTTATAAAAAAGAACGGGAATATTTCAAAAACGGTAAACCAAGGCATGATCGCAGAAAAGCGGCGGGAGTTAAGGGACCACTGGCTTCCATTCCTGCTGAAGTGGTAGGTTCCATGGTTGCCAATCTAAGGGCAGAACAGCTTTCACGTATTCAAAAACCAGAGCCTCCAAAAGAAGTTTCAAAAAAGGGTGAAAAAACAGACGAAGGAATTCTAACTGGCGAAGGGGCGATACGAGAAACAAGTGCAGCGAAACTTGCTAAAAAACTTCCTCCCAAAAAAATTGTATATAAAGAAAAAAAAGTCGAAGTTAAAGAATTTAATAGCATTGAGCTTCGAGATGAAGTCTATAAAGAAGTTCTTTTGGCAGAAGGTAAAGATCCGAAAGAAGTTAAAAATGCTCGAGCTCCTACCGCTTTAATTGAAAAGGATAATTCCTCACCGACCAGCATACTTGAAAAGGTCGAGACAAAATATGTAACCCAATTTGTTAAAATTCAGGTGAAGTCTGAGGTTACTCAAGCCCTCTTGGAACGCACTAAAAATTACAGTGGTGAGCTGTATTTGGCCCCAAATTCACGCTTCAAAATGCAAATTCTTGAGCCCAACAAGCATACATTGCTTATGAATGGTAAAAATATCTGGGTGGTAGATTATCCTCTTGACGAGACGCAAGATAAAGTCCAAATACTACACTCTAAGTCTGCCAAAAACCTAAAGAATCAGGCTTTTTTGGATATTTTCATGGGTGTAGGTAATCTGCAGAAAAAGTTTAAAATTGAGAGTTCGGATAAGAAAAATGATGAAATCACATACAAACTTGTTCCTAAGAAAAAGGATGATCAAGTTGAGCGAGTCGAGCTTAGGCTTAACTCCAAGGATGAGCTCATCACAAGTGTCGCCTTCTGGGATTCGCTCGGCAACAAAACAGAGCTTGAATTTAAAAAGCAAGAATTCAAATCCGAAGTCGACAATAACGTTTTCAAGTTTAAGCCACCGAAAGACGCTAGTATTACCTACCTCTAGTAGTGAGGTCATCTAATATGCAAGAAACAAAAAATTCTCCTAAAAAGAGAAAAGTCCATTTTATTAGCTTGGGATGTCCTAAGAACTTAGTCGATTCAGAAATGATGATCGGAACTCTTGCGCAAGCGGATTACGAAATCACACAAGACGCAGAAGACGCAGAGACAATTATAGTTAATACATGCGGATTTATTGAGGAAGCTAAAAAAGAATCTCTATCTACTATTTTTGAAATGTCTCGCATGAAAGAAGACGGCAGCTTAAAGCAACTTGTTGTAGCGGGCTGCCTTACCCAAAGATACAAAGACGATCTCGTTAATGATCTCCCAGAAGCAGATATTTTTGTTGGATCGGGTGAATTTCAAAACATCGCTAAAATTCTGGAAGAGAACAGAAAAGATTCTTCGAAAAAAAGTTTTTTCAATCTTCCTACATATCTCCAGCAAGAAAACACACCTAGAATCAATTCTCAACTACCGCACAGAGCATACTTAAAGATTTCTGAGGGATGCTTAAAAAGATGTGCATTTTGTGCCATACCTAAAATTCGTGGAAACTTACAATCTAGAACATTGGATAATGTGGTTAACGAAGCCAAACTCTTGGTCGCTAGCGGTGTTAAAGAAATCAATGTGATTTCCCACGACTTTACTGATTATGGTTGGGATCTTCGCAGGAAAGATCCCGAGAATATGGCAAGTCCGGTAGAGCTTTTGAGACGTCTTTCTGACATAAAAGGTTTAAAGTGGATCAGAGTTTTATATCTTTACCCAGATGGAATTACGCCTGAAATGGTAAAACTCGTTAAAGAAAAAGATAATCTCGTAAAGTATTTTGATATGCCACTTCAACATATCAATAATGAAATGCTTAAGAGAATGAATCGCAAAATGACAAGACAAGAAATCGTCCAGGCGGTTCAAAATATTCGTAACGAAATCCCAGATGCAGTCATTCGTACACAATTTATCGTAGGCTTTCCTGGTGAGACAGAAGAACATTTTCAAGAGCTTTTAGACTTTGTTAAAGAGATGGAATTTGATCGCGTCGGTTGCTTTAAATATTCTCCAGAAGAAGGGACAGCCGGCGGGAAAATGACCGATCAAGTTGACGAGGATGTAAAAGAAGATAGATTCCACAGATTAATGTCGCTTCAATTGCCGATCTCAAAGAGAAAGCACAAGGCAATGATCGGACAGATCGTCGACGTGATCGTCGAAGGTGTAAGTGAAGAATCTGAACTTTTACTTAAAGGCCGAACTACACAGCAAGCCCCGGACATTGACGGAATTGTTTATATCAATGAAGGTGATGCAAAAGTGGGTGATTTAGTAAAAGTAGAAATCACAGATTCTATGGAATACGACTTGATTGGAAGCATTGTTTCTAAGGATTAGAGCTAGGTAAATCTATTGCTACTTTTTTAATTAATAACAATTAATAATCCAAACCTGTTGCGCCAGCTGTTGTGCCTTTTTGACGGAAATAAGGCATAAACGTGTTTTCAAAGTATCGTTGAGGGTCGGCCACATTTTGGAAAACTGGTGATCTCATCAAAATCTCTTTTGCTTTTTCAGGATTTCCAGCTCTCATATAGTACTCAAATGTTGAATTAAAATTATTTTGTATTCGTCTTACTGGATCAACGGCTCTTCTGAATTCGGAATGGTTCCATCCGATTCTTGAGGCATCCCGCTCAAAAATAAAAGCTCCATTTCTAGTAAAGAAATGTCCGATGTTTCCTGATTTAAAGTTTGTTTTTAGATCGCTTTGCAATAACTCTTCTTGTGCTCTTGCTGCTGATGACCAGTGATTTTGAATTGTAGATTCTGTGACCGAACCTGGTTTTACCCGATTTAATTGTTCAGATGCGGAAGCAACCATTTTATTTTGTGTTGCGAAATCTTGGAGTCGTCTCTGACGTTCAAGCGTAGAAGTGGGAGCGGTGTTC
>JAEYZS010000055.1 GCA_023427925.1 Pseudomonadota bacterium
ATATTAGATGCCTTACCGTAGGATCCTTCGAGCTTTTCTGCGGGTTTGTCATTTACCAATTTTGTGTTCAACTTTACGTTCATATCTTATTCCTATGCTACTAAGTATAATCCGCCAGCTTTAGCTGCTTCTGCTTTTTTCGCTTCAATAGGTTGAATATCTGGCGTCGTCTGCGTTGACTTTCGGTAAGCCTTTATACCTGAGTTTTCATGGGCTCCCTGTCTAAACGATTCATTGAATTGTCTAAATTGACCCAAGAAGTCTCTCGCCTCTTCACGCTTGAAATCAAAGTTTTGATTCATGTTTTGTGAAGCTTGTTCTGCAACATCTACCTTTAAAGTGTTTAAGCTCAATTTGTGTTCAGCTAAGCCAAGCTTTAAATCGTTCATGCTCGTCTCAAGAAGTTTTTTGGCTTCGATAGTGTCTGCCATCATTTGGACGCCGACTTGCCCATCTTGAACTTTGATCTTCAAATGAATTTGTCCTAAACCTTCTGGGTTCATTTGGATCTTCATCTCGCCGCCACCCTTTTGAATAAGGGTTTGAGATCCAGAAATTAGCTTCTCTACATTTTCATTTGATAACTGAGCGGGCTGTGACGCTAAACCTGTACCCGTCGCTACAGATAGCTTATCTACAGCAAATTGGCTGCCTTTATCTGGTGCCATCTGGAATAGCTGTTGAGCCAACTGATCCTTAGCTCCCTCTTCTGACATCTCACCACTAAAGTCTTTCTCTAATCCAGCTGATGAAGCTGCAGCCGCGATCGGCGCATTTGAAAGGAACTGTTCAGTAATCCGATTGGGATTGATCTTGATATCTTCTATTCTTAGATTTGGATCGATTTCTTTAAGTTTATCGATAGTAAGTTCATTCAATTCGTTCTGTGAATTTAACTGAGGTTCGATATTAAAGATTTGAGCCATGTTTACAACTGGCTTCTGCGGCTGTATACCCGCTGCTCCCGGGATACTCTGTGGTTCGAGAGCTCTTCTTGCGATCTTTTGATCCATTAGCTGCTCGAGAGTAGGCTTAGGAGAAATTACTGGTTTTGAATATTCTTGAACTGGAAGCTCGGAGCCAAGACCTAATTGGTTTATTCCGGCACTAGTACCAACTCCTGCTGCAGCGACTTTGCCATTAAAAAGTTCCGGCTGTACTTGTTCCATTTCAGTAAGCATTTCTGTGTACAATATTTGAGCTTTAGTGAATTGTTTAGGCTGTAGACCCAACTTTTCAAACAATGGTGTCATCGCTTGGTGAGGCGATTGAGCCATGACTTCAGGATTTAATTCACCAAGAGCCTTCATAACCTGATGAGGCTTAATTCCAAAATTCTCCTGCATTGCTTTAAGGAAGTTTAGCACGGCTTGGTTCTGATCCGAGACTTTAACATCTAAATTAATTTCTGAATCAACTGACTCTACAGAATTCAAATTCTGAGCCTGTTGATTTACAAATACAGGTTGTACGCCTTGTAGCATCTGCATTTGGGGAATATCAGAAGCATTGGACTTTTCAGAGTTTCTTTCAAATTTTTCAATTTCTTTTTTATTTAACTTGTCAGAACTGATCTCAGATTTCTCTGGTGACTTTGAATATGTCTCAACCTTTTTATTGAATTCGTTATTAATATTTGAATTATTTTTTTCTAAAGGTTTACTTTGAGTATCCGATGAATTGTTTGAGCGAGGTGCAATTTCGGCATTTGACTTTTGGTCAAAAGAAGATGGCTTAGAATTGCCCTTAGCAATCTCCCTCATCTCTACTGGATTAAATTTTCCTAATCCTAATCCTGAAATCATCTCTTCCCTTTTCCTACTTCTTATATCCTGCGAATTTCTCGCTTAATCTCTGAGCCTTTTCTGACTCAATCATGTTCATAATTTCTGCAGCCTCTTTCTTTTTCATCTTTCTCAAAACTTCGACAGCTAAGTCTTCGTTTAGTTTCTCGATGACCTTTGCTGCAGTCTGAGGTTTCATCGAAGAGTAGAATGCCACAAGCTTATCTACTTGTTCAGCGTCTGTATTAACCCGTTCTTGCAGTTGATTCCCAATCTGAGTTCTTAACTGCTCAAGACCAGCCAGACGCTTTTCTAGCTCTATCTTTTGATTATGCAATTCCTCTTCCAACTTTTTTAATTCGGCTTCTTTTGAGTCCAGCTGACGCTTTCTTTCATCTAAGCTATTGAAAAGAGCGATTTCTTCTGGCGTTAATCCTGTCACGCTTGTAAGTTTTGTTTTTGCCTCAAGACTTTTGCCATCGGCTAAATTTGCCTCTTTTTTTGCGTTGCTAGGAATTTTTTGCTGCTGAGTCGGGGCAGTCTGAGCGTCTGCTTGCCCTAAAAACCCGATTTCAATTTTACCTAAGTATTGATCTATGATTTCAGGATTCATATATCCGTATGTGGCACCACCCAAAATACACATCGAAATTAAAACAGACATCAGAGGAAATTTTTGCTTCTTTTTTTTCTTTTGAATCTTTAATCCAGAAACCGCTTTCGCAGATGGAGCAGTAGCTGGTTTAACTTTGAAGCGACTATTCTTCTTTATTTTGTTAAAATGTGTGTCGTAACCTGTCTTCATATGTCCTTCTTTTTATTATGCAACTGCATTTTGGCGCATAATGTTCATATCATCGAGTCTCTTCTGCTCGCGCTTCTTCTGTTCTTTTATAAATTCTTCTTTCTTCTTATCTTTTAATGCTATAAAGGTCTTATGCTCTCGTGCGGCTTGCACTAAGAACTGTCTCTTTTCCTCTAAAATTTTTTCGAGGCCTTGAATGATTTTTTTCTGATTTTCAATCATTTGTTTCTGAGCTCCATAATAGTAATGGAAAAACTCAAGGTATGAAGCAATACTTCCACCCATTTGTTGAATTCTGTATTTGTTTTCAATGGCGATACTTAGATCATTTTCGAGATTCTTTAGATAATCTTCCTGCTCACGAACTCTTCTAGAGATTTCACCAAATTCTCTCTTAGCCTGATCTTCGAGGATCTTCTTATGCTTAAGAACTTTTTCTAAGTGAAATTTGAATTTCATTAGCGTCCTGCCCGTTTAACATTATCCAAAAGCATCCTACTTTTGGTTCTTAATTCTATTCTATCAATCTGCGTGCAAAATATCCATCATTCCGTAGACAGCATCATTAAAACTGGCTTTTTCCTCTACCTTTTGTCTTAAGAACTTTTCCATTTTCTCTCTTAGACGTATAGCTCTATCAATCTTTGGACTAGCTCCGGATTTATAGGCTCCTATATTAATTAAATCTTCTGCTTCGGCATAGGTAGCAAGTAACTCTCTAAATTGAAGCGCACAATCCATGTGCTCCTCTTGTATCACCTTTCTCATTACACGGCTTGCACTCTGCAAGACATCGATTGCCGGAAAGTGCCCCTTGTGGGCAAGCTTACGAGTCAAAACAATGTGACCGTCAACAATAGATCTTACAGAGTCCGCAATCGGATCATCCATGTCGTCACCTTCTACCAAAACGGTGTAAAGTCCTGTGATAGAACTTCCGGATTCAAACGAACCCATTCTCTCTAATAGCTTTGGGAGCAATGCGAACACGCTTGGTGTATAACCTTTTGTTGTTGCAGGTTCACCCACGTTGAGACCGATTTCTCTTTGTGCCATTGCAAATCTAGTGACCGAATCCATCATAAACAGAACATTGAGACCCATATCCGAAAAGTATTCCGCAATGGCCGTAGCAACAAACGCTCCTCTCATTCTCATGAGAGGGCTTTCATCGGATGTCGCACAAACGATCACGGATCTAGCGAGCCCCTCAGGACCCAAATCACTTTCGATAAATTCGCGGACTTCGCGCCCCCGCTCACCAATAAGAGCGATGACATTCACATCAGCAACAGTGTTTCTTGCCATTTGGCCGAGCAATACAGACTTACCCACACCCGATCCTGCCATGATTCCGATACGCTGACCTTTACCAACACTTATTAATCCATTGATCGCCCTTACTCCAAGGTCCAAAGGTTCTACGATCGGCCTTCTTTCTAGTGGATTTACCACTTTACGGTAGATATCTATTTCTTCTGTGGTCTCAAGTGCGCCCTTGCCATCGATCTCCTGTCCTAAACCATTTAGCACACGACCTAGAATAGCTTTACCAACTTTAATTGATGAAACTTGCTTATCGAGAATAATTTTTGATCCAAGTCCAATGCCTTGAATATCATAAAAAGGCATCATAAGTGCCTTTTGATCTTTAAACCCTACAACCTCTGCCAAGACTTTCTTTTTTTCGGTTGTGTGTATATAGCACTGACTTCCGACAGCAGCACCGGGCAGAAACCCTTCGAGCAAACTTCCAGTCACACGAGTGATCTTGCCCACATCTTTTGCAAGCGAGTTTTTCTCGAGAGCTCTTTTGTATTTATCAAGCTTCAATAAAGTATCCAAAACTCTCTCCCGCCGGTAGCTCGATCAAGAAGGTTTAGTTTGATTCAAAACATTCCACAACTTATCGATTCTTTCTTGTAATGTTGCATCGACTAATCCGTGATTTGTTTCAAATATTGCTCCACCTTTTTCAATGTCTGGCGAAGCATAGAATTTTAATTTTTTGAAAATTTCAGCCTCTTGGCTGTTTTCACCCATTAACTTTTGGATTGTCGCAAAATCTTGATCATTTAAGCGAACAGAGATATCTTCTTTAACATCCAAAGAATCCACAACCTGTTTAATAATTTCCGAAGTTGTAGTTTCGCTCTTTTGAACGTGTTCATGTACTACTTTTTCTGCGATAAAGTAGATCAAATCAATAAAGACAGATTCGTTTTTATTGAGTATGTCCTTTTTCATCGTTTTCATGCTCTCAAGCAATGTCATCATATCTTCAAGATGGAATTTAATGGCCTCTTGATTTGCCTCAAATGCTTGCCTTTTTCCTTCCTCTAAACCAAGATCATAAGCTTCTTGATACGCCTTTTCTTGAATCTGTTTTAATTTTTCTACTACGCGATTATCAATAACATCTTCAATTTTCTTTTTTTCGTTTTCAAAAATTCCGGTCTGCTTAGAGATGAGTTCGTCAATCTTAAATTGCGTCTCCTGACCCATAGGTTGTTCGCCTATGAATTCTTTGGCTGCACGAGGTATCTCCAAATCAATCTTTTTGGCTTCGTAATTCAGAACACCTTTTTTATCTTCTTCGTCTCGACGAATTATATTAGACAAGCGCATCTTCCGAACCACCTCTTGCAATTAAGATTTTTCCTTCTTGTTCTAGCTTCCTTGCAGCATTGACAATTTCTTGTTGTGCCGACTCTACATCCGACAATCTTGCTGGTCCCATACTGTCTAAGTCTTCTCTTAATAGCTGAGCCGCACGAGCTGAAATATTTCTGAAAATCTTTCCACGGATATCTTCGTTTGCAGTTTTGAGCGCAAGAAGAAGTTTGTCGTTCGGAACTTCTTTGAGAAGCGTTTGAATACCCTTGTCGTCGATTTTTGTAATATCTTCGAAAACGAACATGAGCTTTCTAATTTCTTCAGCAAGAATTGGATCTTTTTCTTCAAGACGACCCATAATTTGCGATTCTGTGTTTTTATCCATAATGTTCATCATTTCAGCAACCGGTTGAACACCGCCTAATGAAGCTTGATCGACCGTACCAACAGTAGAAAGTTCCTCTTTAAGAACTTGATCCAATTCTGCAATGAGAGTTGGAGAAATATAATCCAAGTTTGAAAGCCTCAATACAACTTCGGTTTGAATGCTTTCAGGTAAACGTTTGATAACCTCAGCCTTTTTCTCTGGCTCTAGATGCGCAAGAATAACCGCAATAGTTTGTGGATGTTCGTTGATAAGGAAGTTAGAAAGTGATTTTGCATCCACAACTTCTAAACTTTCTAAGCTTCTTGTTGCAGTCTTACTATTTAAGTGACCCAAGATTCCACGCGCTCTTTCCTCGCCCACTGCATCGACAATATTGTCTTTATTTGTGATGTCAGAAGAGAAAATATAATCGTTACTTTCGCTCACCATTTCATAGAATTCTTCTAATACCTTTTTAGTCACATCAACAGGAACCACTCTTAATCTGTTCATGATTCCAAGAAGCTTTCTAATATCGGCATCGTCTAGAAACTGAAGCATCTGTGTAGTTGCATCTTTGCCTAGGTAATTAAGCAAAATAGCTGCCTTTTCAAATCCTTTGAGATCCTCAAATTTTAGATTTTCTAATTTCTTAAGGTTACTCACGAATCTCTCCTTATTAACCACAAGCTAAGGGCATCTGCTGCCTTTTTATTATTGCTGCCAACGAGTCCTAAAATTCTATCTTTTAGCAATTCACTCTCAGCTTTATCAGGATCAATTGATTCTTCAAGCGTAGGGAGGGCTGCTGACATACCAGGAAGTGTATTGTCTACGGCTTGCAATTCTTCGAGTTCTTCGATTGTCTTTGGCAATAATTCTTCTACGGATTCTTGGAAGTTGTCTGTGATCCATCTCATGAATGGCCTTACGACAACAAAGAAGAATAGTAAGAACGCTAGTCCGATAATACCCCACTTCAGCATGTAGGAGTATAGCTTACGTCTTTCTAATGAGTTTAGGATTTGCTCAGCCTCTGCAAAATCTTCGTGCTCAAACTTGATATTTTGAATTGTAAATGAGTCTCCACGTTTTTCATCAAAACCAATTGCACCTCTTACCAACGAAGCATATTTATCTAACTCCGCAGGAGCTCTTTCTTGCCATTGTTTCTCAATTGTACCGTCTTCTTTTGTGATATTTGCAGTAACTCCATCAACCAAAACTGATACACTTATTTTTTCGATTCCACCTGGCGCTTCCTTAACGTTTCTAACAACTTTTGGGACTTCATAGTTAATAGTTTTATATTCTTTTGATACATCTTGATTGAAAGCCACTTGCTGGTTCTCTTCTGCACCTGGCAAGTTAGCTCGAGCCCCAGGAACTCCAGCTGGATTTCTCCTTGCGCCATTGAGTTTTTCATCCTCTGTGATCGTTGATCTAACAGCTGTCTTATCTGGATCAATAATCTCTTCTACAGAAACAACATCCTTGGCGTTGATCTCCGCGTTAACTTTGGCAATAACTTTACCTTGTCCGACCACTCTTGAAAGAATCGTCTCAATTCTATTCTCAAGTTCTTTTTCAGTTTTTTGCTTGAGTTCTAACATTTCAAGAGACATCGCAGAAACCGTATCTCCATTGTTTTTAGATAGGACTTTACCTTTTGAATCTACAACAGTGACATCTTCTGGCCTTAGGTTTTCAATAGAAGAAGCAACGAGATTCGTGATCCCGCGAACCTGCTCTTCAGATAAAATTTTTCCAGGGAATAAATCTACAGTTACTGAAGCTGATGTCTTGCCCGCTTCCTCTAGAAAAGTCTTTTTTGGTGGTAGCGCTAGGATAACTTTAGATTTTTTCACAGCATCGAGGCTATTGATAGCTCTCATCAACTCGCCCTGCATAGCTCTTTGGTAATTGATTCTTTGCACGTAACTTGTCGCGCCTAAATCTTGTTTGTCAAATAACTCCAGACCAATATTTCCAATATGACCACCAAGCTCGCTCATTAGAGCCATTTGAGTTGTGTAAACATGTTCGGGAGGAACAGAGATTGATTTTCCTCCTTCTTCAACTCTGAATGGAATGTTTTTAGCTTTCAGTTTTTCGATCACGATTGGAAGATTGTCAGCAGAAACATCTTTCATCATTGGAACATAAGTGGTTCCTGACATCATAATAGACAATACTGTTATTGCAGCAAGAACAATACCAACCGATGCAATCATTGACATACGCTTCGTTGGCGTTAAGTTCTTATAGAAATTTTTGAATTGAGTTACTAAACTTTGAAATAACTTCGACATATCACACCTGCATTCTCATGATTTCTTGGTAAGCATCTATAATTTTATTTCTCACTTGGACCATTAACTTTAAAGCGATGTCAGCTTTCTCTGCTGCAATCATTGTTTCATGGATGTTATTGCTTTTTCCGGTTGCCAACTCTTGCATCTTGACGTCTGCGTCTTTTTGGAGAGTGTCCACAGTGTTCACAGCCTTCTTAAGAGTATCTGCAAACGAATCTCCCGATACAGAAGAGTTGCTTTTGGGTAGTTGAGCCTCAGAACTTTTACTCTTTCTGAGTTCGTTAACGTTGTCAGTCACGTTAATTGTTGAAGCGTTAAATCTTAAACCATCCATGGTTCCTGCCTTAAGTGCCGCCTTCTGGCAGCAGCTAGTTATCACTCTTTAAGAGTGATATTTATAGTTTATCTCCCTAAATCAATTGCGTCCAGTGCCATATTCTTGGAAGAGTTAAAAGCTGAGATATTTGCTTCGTAAGAACGTGTAGCCTGAATCATATTAGCCATTTCCTCCATCAAATTGATGTTTGGATAAGCCACATATCCATCTGCATTTGCATCCGGATGATCGGGTTCATACTTTAGTAGAGGTGCTTTCGTATCCACATTAATATCTGTCACCTGGACCCTATTTAAATTTTTATCACCTTTGTCGATTAGAATTTCTCCGAATGTTCTTTGCTCGGGGATTGCTTCAAAGATTGCTTCTTTTCTGCGATATGGTCCACCTTCAGGAGTTTGAGTTGTATTGACGTTTGCAATGTTTGAAGAAATGGTATTCATGCGTGTTCTTTGCGCCGTCATACCGCTACTCGAAACACGCATTGCAGTCATAAAATCCATTATCTACCTCCTTCAGTTACGGAGTACCTCAAGGAAGCCATCTTCTTTTTCATCAATTCGATTGCTGCCTTATAGATAATTGAGTTTTCTGTTAGCGTTGCCATTTCTTTTTCTAAATCGACTGTGTTTTTGTCGTTTGCCATATTGATATCGGGATTATCGTAGACATCTGCTTGAACTTTTTTAACCGCGCCTTCTACAGTTGGAAAATGGCCCGGGCTCGAACTTTCCACTCCGGGGATACCTTCCATTTGAAGCGCTCGAGACAATTGATCTTCAAAATCAATTTTCTTAGCTGTGTAACCAGGGGTTTCTGCATTTGCTATATTCGCAGAGGTTATATTGTGTCTTAAAAGTCTCATATCTAGAGACTTCGCCAACCCTTCGGCCGTTCTATCAAACAGTTTGCTCATGCTCACCGTCCTTGCGATATTCGCTTAGTTTGTTTCTTAATGTTCGAATGCTAATTCCTAATATTTTTGCAGCTTGTGTTCTATTTTGAGCTGTAAACTCGAGAGTCTTAAGTATCAAAAACTTTTCTGCATCCCCTAAAGTCATTCCTGGAGTAAATGGTACATCTATACTCCTATCGTCAGTCTGAATATTGAGATCACTTTCACTAATAATTGAATTTGGAGAGAGCAAAACTGATCTTTCGATAACGTTTTGCAACTCTCGGATATTACCTGGCCATTGTGAAACCAAGAGATTGTTGATTGCTTCCTGTGAAAGGTTCTTTGCTTGAATACCGTTATTGATACAAGCAACCTCTACGAAATGTTTTGCCAATAGAATTAAATCTTTTGGACGCGCTCTCAAAGGTGGGATATGAACAGGGATGACATTGAGCCTATAGTAAAGATCTTCTCTAAACTGTCCCGCCTGTACTAACTTTTTTAGATCTTTATTAGTCGTAGCAATAATTCTTACGTCCACCTTGATTGGCTCTCTTCCTCCAACTCGCTCGATCTCGCCTTCTTGCAATGCTCTTAGGAGCTTCGATTGAAGTAAAAGCGGTAGTTCTCCCATTTCATCCAGCAAAAGCGTGCTTTGATGAGCCAACTCAAATTTCCCTGGCTTAGATTGATGAGCGCCTGTAAACGCGCCTTTTTCATGCCCAAATAGCTCGCTCTCTAGTAGACCCTCTGGAACCGCTGCACAGTTAATGGCTACAATTCTTTTTGAGGCCCGCGGACTCTTCGAGTGAATAAACCTTGCCAATAATTCTTTTCCCGTACCACTTTCGCCTGTGACCAGCACCGAAGCCTTACTATGAGCGATGTTCTCAGCAACCTTGAGAACTTTTCTCATATTAGGGTCTAGAGTTAAAATAGTATGATTTTGTTGAATCATTTCTTTTCCCCTTTTTCTTTATTGGCTTTATCTGTGTCGTCAGCCATGGCAGGAATTCTATTCGTATATTTTTTGTATTCACTATTCCAATTTGAATTCTTCAAATTTTCTTGGGCAAGCTTGCTCCAGAGTTGAGCATCGCTCTTATCTTGGAGAGGGCTCCATACCTTTTCCGCTTCTTTAACTTCATTTAAATCAAAATGAATTTTGCCCAACTGGTAACGAACGGAATAGAGCGGGTATTTGTCATCAAAGTTATCAAGCAATTTTCTATAAGCTTCTTTTGCGACTTTAGGTTTTTTAATTTCCATTGCAAATTCAGCCTTCAATCTTAAAGCTTGCATTTGATCTTCATCAGTTACAACGCTTGAGTCCATAGACATATTTAATAGTCTATCTAATGTATTGATCGCTGCATTTGTGTCCTTGCTATCAGCTTGGAGCTTTGCAAGTCTTAGATAAATAGAAGAAAGTTTTTCCGGATTACCTCTCCAGGTGTCTGTTAACTCTCTCAAGTTCTTGATTGCTAACCGCGTGTTGTTGAGCTTTTCATTGACAACAGAGGATAGGTATACTTTTTCAATTTTCTCACCGTCCGACTTTAGATTCTTTTCATTGATTTCTTTTAAATTATCTTGCGCTTTTCCATATTCATTTTTAAAGGAGTGGACTGCAGCAAGCCTTAAGTTCACTTCGTCTGTACTCGGCAAAGACTCAAATACAGCTCGCTCTTTTTCCTCTTGGGTTCCACGAATAGAATAGAGCCTATTTAAAACTTCTTGATATTTCTTCAGAGCCTCATCAGGAACACCAGATCTTTCAAAGGCCAATCCAAGCAGGTAATGAGTATCTATTCTATCCGACCCCTTTAACCAAGTCCCTGCATTTTGTCCGTAGATTTGAAAGGTTTTAAGATAATCGCCTTTTTCAATAGAGTGGTTCATCTGATCTTTGGTTGCCTGTACAATCCTCTTTTTTAGAACATCCAAATAATTTGAAAGAGGATTTTCTTGATAAAATGAAATCAGGTTTTTCAAAGCCGCATCGTAATTTTTAGCCGTATGGTATCCGTCAGAAATCATGATTGTTTTGAATTCACTAAGGTCTTTTAGGTCCGAAGTCTTGATAAAATCATTGATCTTGTTAATTTCAACCTCAATTTCCTTTTCCTTCATATTAGGAATTTGAGCTCTTAACATTCTAATTCTAGCAATCCCTGCCGCCTGTGAATTGTTGTAGCGATAGATGGCTTCCCTAAATGCTCCGTTGTATTTTTGGTGTGACGCTCCCAGCATTTCTAGAATTTCACCGATTCTTGTCATCGCATAGCTAGCGTGTTCGTTCTTTGGATATTTTTCGATGAATTCGATATATCCATTAAGACTCTGCTTTAAGTTCTCTCTATTACGATCCATCCAGAATTTACTTTCAGCAGTATTGAAGTAAGCATTTGGATATTCTTCTTTTTGCTGCGCATATTTTTTAAGAGAGCTATCGTAAGCTTTGATTGCCTTATCATATTGCTTTGTAATTGCGTAGATATCGCCCTTTCTAAATGCAGCTTCAGCAGCGTTCACTCCTGCCTTTGGATCATTTTCGATCTCAGTATACATCTTCAAAGCATCTGACGAGTTGTTGAGCTTTGTTAAACATTCCGCTAATGCGATTTTTACGCGGTTTAAATGCGGAGACTCTGGATTTCTATTTACGTATTTTTGAAAAACCGTAAAAGCGGACAGATAGTCTTGTCTAGACATATAGGCGTAGCCAACAAGCCTTTCAATTCTGTCGTGGTACTTTGATGCTTTTACTGAAAGAAGTATTTTTGTATAAAGAGACATCGCATAATCGAAGTCTTTAATGTTTTTATCCTTTTGCCACAATTCGTAATAAGTATCCGCTTCCATAAAATCCAACGTCTCTTTGTATTTTGAGGTTGGAAACTCTTTTCTAAATAGCTCTAGAGCCTTTAGGAATACTGCGTTTCTGGGCTTTTCAAGAATATTTTTTTCTTGGGTATCTGGATCAATCTTTCCTTTTTTAAATAGAGTTAGAAGTAATCTTGCTTTTTTATTCTCGTCAGACTCGGTCACTTCAAATTCGTAGTTATTGGGTTGGGACAAAATTCCCTCAAGATCATTCATTGGTACCAAAAGCATAGGATAGTGAATATAGAGGTTAAGCTTAGACGCAATGATTGCAGAATCTTTAATTTCGTAATCTTCAATCTTGAATCGTGAGTAGAATGGATCCGCACCGTCTAAAACTGATGGCGCAGTCTTTGCTTCTTCTGCTTTATTCGAATTCACTAAGAAATCCGTACCTGCAGGTGTTCTTGTTGATTTTTTCTTTGGAAGGGCTACAACCTTCTTCTTCGCTGCGGGCTGCTTTTTACTCGCCGACTTTTTTGGAAGCGGATCTTCTTTAAAAAAGTCTACTACAAGCCGTGAAGGCTGATCTGTCACGTAATCAAAACTTTGAATTCCCTTTTCCCGCAGGTGAAATACAATTTTATGCTTAAGGTTAACGCCAGGTTGAATATCGATCTTTTCGATGAAATCGTTTTTTAGGATTTTAAGCTGAACAATAGCCTTGTCCGTCAATTGGTCAATTTCAACCGACACAACGCGATCATTTTCGCGAACTAACTTGTAGTCCCAAATCTCTCGTCCGTTAAACTCAAAATGCATAACACCGTTAGCGTTTTCACTAGCTACGCTTACGTTGGCTGAGTCACCTGGACTTTGAGCTTGTACACTCAAAGAAAAAGCATAAATTATGAGCAAGACAAAAGTTTTAATCGGCACTCCCCACTCCTTCACGACTAAATACAATGCACAACGAGTGCCAAGTAAACGACCACTGCTTGTGGAGATTTTGTGCGATTCTTTTCACATATAGTTCGTTTTCCCTATGTCCTTGACCAAAAATTCTTGTCATAGCGACAAGTTTCTGACACCTTCTGCTTCTATTTGTAGGTGCTCGATTTTAGTCGAGTCGAGATTAAAGGTTGGAACTTAATTTTCGCTCATAAAACCCCGAAACAAATAGAGAAGACGTCAATGATTTCAGATGCATAATGGACAGCGAGATGACAGCATGAAAGTGAAATTTATATTACTGATTTTTATTACATCAATTGTTGGATGTGTATCTGTAAAAATACCTACAACAACCATCGAAAAAGCAAAGAATGTTAGCTTTAAAGCTCCTGCAGCCCCATTTAAATCTGCAAGATCCTTAGGCGCCGACGAGATGTGGACAAGTGCCACAACTGCAAGCACCATCTCATTTTTCACGAGCTGTAGCAACTCTGAGCCTGCGCTAAAAACAATCCGCGCAACAGCGTTTTCGAGTCTCGAAGGAATGGAAGTAACCAAAGAAGAGTTCGTCAACATTAATGCCCGCCAAGGTTTGAAATCCATTATTGAAGGTCGCCTCGAGGGCGTTCCAGTAAAAATTCAATTTTTGGTATTTAAGAAAAATTCGTGCTCATACCACCTCAGCTACGTTGCCTTAAAAGAAAACTTTGAAAAAGAGTTATCGTTTTTTAATACGTTTATAAATAATTTTAGGGTCCCATGATACATGCATTTGCTCTGTCATTAGGAAATATGGTTTTTGAGTTATGCTACTTTGTTGGTAGCATCTCTGAGTTATGTTACAGAGCTTTTCAAGAAATGTTTCGCAGACCTTTTTATCTCCGGCTGATCGTAGATCAAGTTTACAACCTAGGAATTAAATCTATTCCCCTCGTTGCGGTTTGTGCCATGAGTACCGGGATGGTTATCACTCTACAATTCGGGTTGGGACTTGAAAAGTTCGGAGGAAAACTCTACGTCCCAAAAATTGTCTCACTTTCAATTGTGAGAGAGCTTGGGCCTGTCTTTACGAGCTTGATGATCGCAGGGCGTGTGGGTGCCGGTATTGCCTCTGAGATCGGCTCAATGAAAGTAACTCAACAGATTGATGCTATGAGAGCCTTAGGAACATCACCTCTCAAAAAGATTATTCTCCCAAGAATCATTGCCCTAATTATTTCTCTTCCTCTTCTAACTGTTTTTGCAAATACTCTCGGCATTTATTGCGCGGCAATCATCGGAGCAACTGAGCTTAATTTAGATATTATGTTCTTTATCCAAAAGGTCACAGAGACTATTAAAATTGCAGACTATATTGTAGGTGTTGCCAAAACATTCTTCTTTGCACTCTTTGTGGGCCTCACCGGCTGTCACTACGGGATGAGTGTTTCGGAAGGAACGAGAGGCGTCGGTATTGCAACTACGAAATCTGTTGTGGCCTCTTCTATACTGATCGTAATAAGTGACTTTATTTTAACAAAATTATTTTGGATTATTGAAACCTTATAAAAAGGAACTATGAGTAAAAAGGCTATTGAAGTAAAACATTTTAAAAAATCTTTTGGGACTAAAGAAGTTCACAAAGATGTTACATTTAGTCTTTTAAAAGGCGAATGCCTAGGCCTCATCGGAGGATCCGGATCTGGTAAGAGTGTTATCTTACGCTCCCTCATTGGTCTAGAAAAGCCAGATTCAGGCCAGATTTTGATCGATGGCGAAGACATAGTTCAAATGTCAGAACAAGAATTACTTCCAATCCGAAAAAAAGTTGCCTATGTGTTTCAAGGTGGGGCTTTATTTGACTCTCTCACTGTTTTCGAAAATTTAGCTTATCCTTTACGTGAACACACCAAGATGACCGAAGAAGAAATTTCAAATAAGGTCATAGGCTTACTCAAAGAATTTGGCTTGCAGGGAAATGAAAATGTTTTTCCAGCGGAACTCTCAGGTGGTATGCAAAAGAGAGTGGGTTTAGCTAGGGCTATTATTTTAGATCCAGACATAGTTCTCTATGATGAGCCCACTGCTGGCCTTGACCCTTATAATACAATTCGTATTCAAGAAATGATACTGGAGCTTAAGAAAAAAGGAGTCACATCTATTCTCGTGACTCACGATATGCCAACTGCAACCGCAGTTTGTGATCGTATTGCTTTGCTAGTTAAAGGATATATTACTTACGAAGGAAATTTGACTGATATCAGTCAAGATTCAGGTGATCCTGTATCACAATTCGTTCACGGAAAAGAGGTTCTAAAATGACACAACGTGGAGCTGCAGAATTAAAAGTCGGAATAGGAGTAAGCATTGGCTTAGTCTTGTTTATCGTTACAATTTTTTTGCTCGGCGGAAACAAGTCCTTCTTCTCGAGCACTTACACCTTGAAAGCCCCGTTTGATAAAGTTGACGGTCTTTCTCCTGGAAGCGTGGTTCGCTTAAGCGGTTACGAAGTTGGAAATGTCTCTCGAATTGAATTTTCAGAGAAAGATTCTAAGCTAATGGTGTATTTGAAAATTTTTAAGGACTACCAGAATAAAATTACAACAAAGTCTGTTGCAGGTTTACGAACTCAAGGGGCCCTAGGAGATAAATATGTATATATTTCTCCAGGCGAAGCTGGTGGAGAGCCACTGAAGAGCGAAGATTCACTTCTTGTCGAGTCTTCCAATGATTTGATTTCTACTCTTACACAAAGAGGAGAAGAATTTGCGAAGATTTTTGATATTTTAAATGAGCTTTCTGTTTTTGCTAAAACGCTAAATAAAGACGGAAGAAGCGATAAAATGATGAATAATCTTGTAAATGCTAGTAATCACATGAATATAGCAATGGAAAAATTCAATTTAGCTATTTCGGACTTACGTGGTGAAGATCAAAAAAATCTCAAGAAAATCTCAAAAAATCTGGCCAGCGTCCTAGAAAAACTTGATAATGGAAGTGGAACGTTAGGTGGATTGATTAACGATCCTACTATTCAGGACAAGATTACGGAAATTCTTGGGGGGCCCAAACGAAACGATTATATGAAGTCCGTCATCCAAAAGACGGTTTCAGAAAAGGACAAGTAAAAAAACTTGGGGGAAGTTTTTATTTCCTCCTTGTCGCTTTGTATCTTTTTCCTTCTCTTAACCTCGTTCAAACCATCGAAAATCATTCGCACTTGAAGCTGAGCTCCAATAGAGCAGGTGAAACTTTTTGGTTTGAATCAGCGGATCCGCAGTATATTTCTTATCATTTTCAGGACATCCCACTTGCTCAAGTTAAGTCTTCGAGATTTTTTGGAGCGATTTCTCTTTATGCAAAAGACTATGAGCGCATTACGGGATTTTCTAAAGTTCAAAAGAAGTTTCTGAAGCATCCAAAGCAAAATGTTTTAGTTTCAGATATTAAAATTAAAACGAGACCTCTTGAAAATCCGTCTTCGATTCGTATACCAACTTCTTTTTTTGATAACTTACAAAAAGTTGGCGAAGACCAAATTCAAAACGAACGCATTCTCATTCGCTCAACAATTTTAAATGACACTCCAAAAGACGATTTCTGCATGGAAACTGAGCTCCCTGTGAAGTCCGTGAGAACTTCACAGTTTGGATCTTATAGACGTCTCCCAACGGGCTTACAATATTTCCACACAGGTCTTGATCTCAGGGCTCGTACAGGCACACCAATTTATGCCATGGCTGATGGTGAAGTTTCCCTTTCTCAATTTTTCAATGTGCCAGGTAATGCAGTTATCGTCGATCATGGTAATTCAATTTTCTCAAAATACTTTCACTTAAGCGACCTTGCAGTAACTCCTGGTCAGCAGATCAAAAAAGGTGATCTCATTGGAAAAGCTGGAGCCACTGGACGCGTCGAAGCCGCTCACCTTCATTGGGAAGTGACATGGAAAGGTATCGTCACCGACCCACAAGCTTTCATGAACACAATGAAGACAGCTTGTCTCTAAATTTTTATTTCTTAAGAATTTCTGCGTTTTTGATTTCTGACTCTTCTTCAGACTTTGGAACTTCGTGCTGATTGAGCGTAAAGCGAACTTGTTTAACCCAGTGTTTGTCGACAAAGGTATTCACTTTATCTTTTACGGGGCCCGCTAAAAACAACATCTCATTCATCCATACAGCGTTTTTAACCCATACATAGAGAATTCCATTCATAAAGCCCACGGGCATACTCTGTGCGGATATTGTAGGACCTACAACTTCGGGCCATTTTCTCCATAGTTTCCAACGTAAGAATTGATCCGAGAGCGGAGATTTGTTATTTAAAAGCACACTCTCTAATACTTCTGTGGCCTGGTTAAGCTCGCCCTTGCGAGCTACTTTTTTGGAGTTTTTAGATGTATTTTCAGACATAGGATTAATTGTTATATGAAAAACGCTAATCAGACAATTTATATCGTAGGTGGTGGTCTAGCTGGTAGCGAATGCGCCCTTCAACTCGCATCTTTTGGATTTAAAGTTGTCCTTTTTGAAATGCGCCAAAAGGACATTTTGACGCCGGCCCACAAAACCAAGAATTTTGCGGAATTAGTTTGCTCTAATTCCTTTGGCACCATGAATCCAACATCTGCTCCCGGCGAACTCAAAGCCGAAGCAGAGCTATTAAATTCTTTTATTTTAAAGGCGGCAAAAGAAGCAGCCGTACCTGCCGGACAAGCTCTGGGCGTCGATAGAGAGGTTTTTGCAAGAGCCATCTCACAGCAAATTGAAAATCATCCCAATATTGAAGTTAGAAAAGAAGTGATCGAAAAGATCTCAGACATTCCACGCCCAGCAGTCATTGCGACTGGTCCGTTAACCAACGAAAATCTTGCAAAAGATTTATTGAATCATCTCGGCCAAGAATTTTTATATTTTTTTGATGCCATTGCTCCGATCATAGATGCAGACACTATCGATACGACTATCGCGTGGAAGGCAGATCGCTACGGCAA
>JAEYZS010000116.1 GCA_023427925.1 Pseudomonadota bacterium
GGGATGTGTGGACTAGTCAAACGCGATCCAAATGAGGATCCTGACATCGGCTTTGCTCTTCTCCCCGAGTATTGGCGCAAAGGCTACTCTTTCGAAGCGTCTCTGGGCGTTTTAGAATACGCAAAAAAAACTTTGGGTCTAACGCGCGTATTAGGAATCACTATTCCTTCAAATACTCCTTCAATCAAAACTTTAGAAAAACTCGGTCTTAAATTTATTAAAACCGATATCGCAAAAGAAACTGGCGATGAAATTCGCGTTTATGAAATTCTATTTTAATAGCAGATTAAATTCTTCTCCGCTTGAGTGATCTTAAATCTTGGATCAGGTTGAAATGCAGCAATTTTTGCTTTTTCTTTTCTTGGACCTGGATCTGGGAGAGAGTTGTAAAGGTTAACGCGATCCCAATTTTCGAATGCCTCTCTGTCACTAATTCCACAGAATTGCTTAAGAACCATCTGAGAGATTGTATTTGAGGCATGTACTCCATAAAAACAGTGAAGATATATGGGGCCCAATTCGCCGTTAGATTTAATCACGGCATAAATTCTTTCGATCAAATCAATAACTTTAGGTCCGCCGTCTCTAGCGTGTTTAGCTTGGCCAATGTGTGCATACATCATTTCATTTTGATCGCATTTTACAGTCGTGTTGACCGAAGTATAGACGGAAAAAGTTTGAGAAAAACCGTTCTGACATAGAAGACTTCTATACTGAGAAGAAAGTGCCTGGCGTTTTACATTCGTACCACCAAAATAGTAAACACCCTTCAGAACTGCCTTCGGTCGAGTTTCACCTGCGTTCATACGACTCATAGAAATTTCTACCGTATTTTTCGGATGGTTATACAATGACTGATAATAAGAGACTTGCTCTTGAAGAGAGCTAAAGGCCACCGACAAACATGGGATGAATATTGCGACCGCAAAGACAATATGCTTCATTAATAATCCTTTTTAAAGGTAAACCCAGCTCTTATCACATTCTCTTTAAACGGAAATAATATTCGTCTTTGTTTTGAAATATTTTTAGCTATTCGAAATTTACAGATCTATAGAATTTCAGCAGATAGATCTGCTAAATACCTTTTCATGACCTCAACCCTTGAACGCCCCATTTCTTTACCAGAGGCAGTTTGAAGGGTCTCAGCGGTCTTAAACAGTTTTTGATAGAAATGGTCTATCGTATAAACCTTGTCATAGGGCTCTCTTGATTCACAAAATGGATCATTTTCATTATAAAGTGGGCGCTTCAGAAGACCTGCCGTTGCAAAACACCTCGCCAGGCCAATTGCCCCAATTCCATCAAGTCGATCGGCATCTTGTACAATCTTTGCCTCTAAGGTTTCACAGGGAATATTTGCGCTAAAGCTATGGCACATGATTGCATGAGCAATCTCATTATAAAACTCTGAAGGATAATTCGCTTCTTTGAGGAATTTTACGGCCTCCTCAGCAGACAGTCGAGACGCTTGAGATCTGAGCGGAGAGTCTTTGGGAACAATCACAAAGTCATGGAGCCACGCTGCGGGGATTATAATTTCCATTCTTCCATTTTCTTTTTTACAGAGTTCTTTGGCTGCTCTTACGACGCGTTTAAAATGAAGAATGTCGTGAGCCGGATCTTCGGCTGTTGCTATTTCAGAAACTTTATCTTCAAATAATTTTTCCCAACGACTTAAATCCATGTATCCCTTTTTATTTTAGCCTTACTTTCGACACGCAAATGTAGAACTTCTCTTCCAGAGATACCCTCTGCGCTCAAAGTATGTAAATCCGTTCGATTTAAATGCTCTTTTTAATTTTCCGGTGCATGCATATGTGCCAAATGAACACTGATTATCGGTGTGGTTTTTTAGAAAGTCATTGAGATATTCTTCCCCCCAGAACCTCTCCATCGCCTTAGAACTAAAGAAATCGTAAATCACGACATTGTATTTGGCCGTATCATTTGAATCCCAAGCCCCATTGATTTTCCAACTACCCGCTTCTAAACTTTTTAAAAGCTTGGATTTAATATCACTTTCTGAAAGCTCAAAGGTTTCAGCCGTTATGCTTAATATCGAGTCATAAATTTTAAATGGGACCATGCCTTCTTTTAGATCTCCGATCCAACCAATAAGAGCCTGATTGAGTTCGTTATTAGCTTCAAAGCTTTGCATTTTTAAAGGCGCATCAAAGATCACTGAGAACGCTGCTGCTAAGATCTCGTTATATGCCAATCCAGTTCCCAGCGAGAGGATTAGAGGTTCATCCATACGAGCAAAACCCCACTGGATTGCGGGACCATAAATATACACACTTTCACCGAAGGCTCCGCCTGAGTGGTGCATCTTTTCATTCTGGTAATTCTCTCCAGATGGATTGCCAAAAAAGGCTGTAGGACTTCCATCCTCGGTTGTGAAAAACTCCAATTTGCTCATAATTTACCCTTAACTCTGGAAATATTAGATAAAATCCTTTAGGTTAAGGCGCAAGGATATTTTACGTAGTTAATTAACTTACAACCCAACTTCGACATAAACGATTTAAGGATAGCATTTATCATGAAGACCCAATGGATGAACCGTCCCTATTACTCGATTGGCGATTATTATCGCGAAAAATTTGGGGAACGTGTATCCAAAATTTCAGTCAACGTTGCAGACACTTGTCCAAATCGGTTGGGCCTCAAAGGAATGCAGACTTGTACCTTTTGTGATGTTTGGGGTTCCGCTGCGTATGCTGATCAGCGTGAGTTTACATTGGAACAACAAATTCTAAATGTTAAAGAAAAAATTCAAGGAATGACCGCCTACAATAAATTTTTGGTCTACTTTCAATCTTATACAAATTCATTTACTGCTATTCGAAATCTAGAAGCGATGTACGAAGAGGCCCTTAAACACGAAGGCGTAGTGGGACTTGTTATCGGGACTCGTCCGGATTGTATTTCAGCGGCGCTTATTAATCTCTGGAAGAAGTTTTCCGAACGCACATATGTGTCGGTCGAGCTAGGAGCGCAAAGTTTTTACGAGGATTTTCTTGAGTTTGAAAAGCGCGGTCACACTGCACAGGCCACACTCAACAC
>JAEYZS010000124.1 GCA_023427925.1 Pseudomonadota bacterium
GGCACTTTCAGAGCAATTTGCATCTAAGTCAGTCCAAAAGGAATACACCGCAATTGTCCGCGGCATTCCTCTTGAATCGGTAACTATTGATCATCCTTTAAAAGAAGAAAAAGACGAATTGAGTGACAAGAAGGCACGCAAAGACACTCCACCACAAGAAGCCATCACTCATGTAGAATTGATCGCAAAAGTAGAACTACCGATCCAGGTTGATAAATATTCAACCAGCCGTTATGCACTAGTAAAGGCACGTCCTGTGACTGGAAGAAAGCATCAAATTAGGCGACATTTAAGACATATCAATCATCCCATCATCGGCGATATTAATCACGGTTCCGGCAAACACAACCGATTCTTTGAAGAGAAATTTAAAGTTAGGCGCCTCTTTTTAACTTGTACGCAAATGACTTTTAAACATCCAAAATCTGGTGTCCCAGTGACTTTCAACGCTGAGCTCAGCCCAGAATTTAAAGCTGTTGCAACCGAACTCGGATGGACGAAGTACGTATGAATATTTTTACGGTGTTGCCGGAAGATGTCGAGCGCGTGCTTATTCGTTTAGAAGTCCCTGAGTATCATTTGATCTTTTTGCATACAAATTTAAACAAAGTGCAGCTTGTAGCTTAATTTATAATCTTCTATTCTATTGAAGTGTTTTTTTACATGGAGTTGCGACTCAGCCTAAACTAAGGATTTTGTATGAGGATTCTTCTTTACTTACTTGTTTTTTGTCTTCCCACCTTTGCTCAAAAGCAAGATATTCGTTCAGCTGGAAAAGAAGTTGAACTTGAAAAAATCTTAGAAGGTCAAGGAGTCATCTGGGGATTTGAGTTTTTACCCGGGAATCAAATCATTTATACCGAACGAGAAGGAACTATAAAAATATTTAATTCTCAAACAAAAAAGATTACTCCTGTCGAAGGAGTTCCTAAATATGCAACTCGCGGACAAGGCGGGCTCATGGATATCCTTCTTGACTCTGATTTTAAAAAGAACAAAGGAATATATTTAACTTATGCAGTAGAAGTAGATGGCGATCATACCACTCGTGTCTCTTCGGCAACCCTTGATGGAAATAAAATTTCTCAAGTTAAACAGCTCTTTCAAGCCGAGCCCGCGACTGGAAACGCAGAACACTTCGGGTCTCGACTTCAAATTGATGAAAATAGATATTTATTCTTTACTATTGGGGATCGGGGAAAAAGGAAGGAGGCTCAGAACCTAAATTCTCATCTCGGTAAAGTCATTCGACTCAAAACGGATGGATCCATTCCGAATGATAATCCTTTCTTCGGGCAAAAAGGAAAGAAGCCTGAAATTTGGAGCTACGGTCATCGTAACCCCCAAGGGTTACAGTATGACAAATCCACAAAGACATTATGGCTCCAAGAGCATGGTCCGCGCGGAGGTGATGAAATCAATATCGTAGTTAAAGGCAAAAATTACGGCTGGCCCGTTGCTACTTTCGGCAAAGAATATTGGGGTCCAAAAATTGCTGACACACACAAGGTTGGAACAGAACAACCTGTTTATCAATTTACTCCTTCAATCGCACCAGGAGGACTTTTGCTCTATAAAGGGAATCGATTCCCAGGATGGAAAGGGAGTTTATTTTCTGCGGGCCTCGCTATTCCGCAGCTTAATCGTCTTTATAAAGACGGAAGTGTTTACAAAGAAGAAAAACTCTTAACTGCTCTCAAAAAGCGTATCCGTCACGTGAAAGAAGACGCAGAGGGATATATCTATATTTCTACCGACTCAGGCGAAATTTACCGTTTGAAATAACTTGCATCAATGCTCACAAGAAAGTGCTGGTCACGATGGTCATATACATATTACCATCATGACTATGCAATCAGTATTTCAAAATCTCATCTCAGAAGTGTCAAAAGTCGTTCTAGATAAATCCGATGAAATTAAACTTGCTGTGACTTGTTTGCTTTCAAATGGACATCTATTGATCGAAGATGTCCCTGGAGTTGGAAAGACCACATTGGTGCAAACTCTAGCTAAACTCTCAGGTCTTGAGACAAAGCGGATTCAATTCACCGTGGATCTTTTGCCTGCTGATATTTTAGGTGGTCAAATTTACAACTCTAGAGATCACAAATTTGAATTTCATCCGGGACCGCTATTTACACAAATGGTGCTTGCAGACGAATTAAATAGAGCAAGCCCTAGAACTCAAGGCGCACTCCTTCAAGCCATGGAAGAAAATCAAGTCTCGCTTGATGGCAAGAACCACCCACTTCCTGAACCATTTTTTGTGATAGCGACTCAAAATCCCCACCAGCAGATGGGCACTTTTCCTCTTCCCGAGAGTCAGCTTGATCGATTTATGATGAGTTTAGAATTAAACTATGCTTCGAAGAAAACAGAGATTGAACTTTTTAAATCCCAAGATTCCCGAGAAAAGATCGCAAAGCTTGTGCCACTTTTAACAGCTAAGGAGTTTTCAGATTACAAGAACCAAGTTTCTGATGTTATCGTATCAGATATTATCGCTCGTTACGTTAGCGACCTCTTAGATCGATCTCGTACTCTTAAAAGTGGAGCCCTCCCACTTTCTACGCGTGCCGGGATTGCTTTAGTTAAATCGGCTAAAGCATGGGCATTTATCGAAGGAAGAAATTTTTTAAAACCTGAGGACATCCAATCGGTAGCAATCTCCGTATTAAGTCATCGCTTAGGAGGAAACCATGGCCTTAAAAAAGGCAAAGAGTGGGCTCGAGATCTTCTTCGAGAAACTCCAGTCCCAGTCTAAGTTTGCTGGGAAAAAGCCATATATTATTCCTACATCCTTTGGATTAGTCTTTGGAGTTATCGCATTAATTCTACTTCTTTTTGCATTAGGATATTCCAACAACCTTCTTGGTCTCTTTGTATTCTTGCTTATTTCATTTGGCGTGACCTCTATGTTTATTGCCAATCGGAATATGCAATCTACAAGAATCGTAGACGTCACAGCCCAAGATCTTTTTGCAGCTCAAGAGAACACCGTCACAGTGACTGTTGAAAATAGCTCAGAGTTACCACGATACGATTTCAATGTGACATACAAAGGAAGCTTAAAAAAATCCGAAATCGTAAATGAGATTGAACCTCTTCAACGTGTAAATACCCAAGTCCGATTTGCTCCTAAAAAGCGTGGGTATCAAAAATTTCCACGCCTAGAGCTACAGAGCTTTTATCCATTCCAAATGTTAAAAA
>JAEYZS010000149.1 GCA_023427925.1 Pseudomonadota bacterium
AATTAGTTGTATACTGGCTGCATTTTGTGCCGCCATTGAGGCAGTCTTCTCTAACGGAAGCATCTTCAGCTTCAAAGAAATTAAGGGTTTCTTCGATTGCATTAAAATCTTTAAATTGTGCTTTGGAGCACGAAGTTCCAGTTTGGACAATGTTAGTATGTGCAAAACCTACAAGTGCAATCTTACTATTGATATTGTTGGCAATACAGTCTTGGGTTAAAAAAGACCGAATGGCTTTGAAGCGCTGACTTAAAATATCTGAACCCTGAATTTCACCATTCGCTCCAGCCGTTGTGCTGTTAGATGCTGACATATCTACAACGAAGAGTATTTTAATTTTATCTCTATTGCTGAGCGCAGGCAAACTACAAATGCTTCCGCTCGTCGCTGACAAATTGGAATTGTTATGTATGTTTGGTGCAAGCTTAATGTCACTGCAGTTTTGATAGGCAGTGAGAATAAGAGTAAATAAAATTATTAGTGCAATATACTTTCTATTTTTTCTCATTAGTCACTTCCTTGAAGTTGAGTGAAGTTCTGTAAATTGAGTGAGATGTTTAAACTATTTTGCCCAGCGCTTAAAACCTGGTGTTTTAGTACAAACCAAATAATTTCTTCGGGATTTTCTAGAGTCGTTACCTGCATCAAAAATATAATGTTATTTGTATTGGCCGGCTTTGACAGAGGATCAAGGCGATGGCTTGCAGGGATATTGGCGTTGGTGTGATCCTTCATTTGCAAAACATTATATGTAGGAACCGAGAATGTAGGGAGCACAGGAAGGTTATTGAGATTGATCTTGTAAAGACCCACGGCGTTCGTTGAAGAGCCATCTTGTACGGTTTGAAATCCTTTAAATTCGATATCGAGGTCAACCAAATGGTGTTTTGGAATGGAGTCAATTCTTACGCCGCTATCAACACCATTTCTAAAATGAATGTGATCAGAAAACTTGTCACCGGCTGAATAAGTTGTGGATTCATCCTTTTTGAGATTTAAGCCTCTCAATGTTTCAAAGATATCCGGAATATTATCATCGTCAGTATCAAAGAAGTGAGGGGAAGAACTCAGCGTTTGCTCTTCGCACTCGTTAAGCCCATCTCTATCTCGATCTAAGCTTGCATCACAAGCAATAGTCTGGCAGCCGTAATGGCGAGCAATGTAATCGAGGCAAATACCATTGGATCGTGGGTTTCTTGGATCTGTACCTTCGAAGAGTTCTTCTTCATCCGACATCCCATCGCCATCGCTATCGGCAACAAGCTTACCAAACTTATTTACAAACACATTAGTATTTATAGCGTAAATATTTTTGATTGTGTAACTCAAAGAAGAACCCGAAGATGCAAGAATTGAGAATGGGGCTCTTGCCGTAGATATATTGTAAGTATCGACTTTTTTGGCGAAAGATTTTTGTATTTCATCAAAAATGTTTCTATTTTTGTTTTCAAGCGTGTTCAAATCATCATCGGGTACTGCAAACCAATTTACTTTTGCAAACTTCATTTTGAATCTAAATCCATTATACTCACTTCTGTTTTGTAGCGCGATTATATCATTCAAGATTTGAACCACATTCGCCAGTTCGTTGATTTGAGGATCTCCGAAGTAGAGTTTAAAATTGTTCTCAATTTGCCTACAGTAAGTACCAGGAGGTATTCCTCCGCCGGGATTACAGCTTTGACTAAAGCACGTGCAAGCAGGGTGGTTCCTATCCTGATTGCAATCGGGACACCCAGCCACATCACGCAACTTCGAAAAAAGCTCCATAGTCGGCTTGTAAACTCCGTCAGAAATGAGTGTGAGACGAAAAGGAGTCACTGCGAGTTGATCTGTCTCTTTTAAGAGGTCAATTTCTGTTAGAATTTGTGAGCGAGCATACTCCAAGATGGGGCTAAACATTGTGGTTCCCATGATTTCTTGAGAACCATCTTCAATCATTGCTTGTTGTTCCTGTCTTAGAGCATCGAGCCATACACGAGCTTCAAGAGTGTTTACGAATTTCATATAGTCTCGATCTTTTAATCCATGAATAGGGCTTTCAACATCCATCGCATGCGGGCGAAGGGATTTGCCTCCTGAAAATGGAAGGATCATGACCTTTATGTCTTGAGTAGTGCCCGCAAGGTCAATCTCATTAAGCCACTCGTTAATAACATCAAATCTGTATCCGGGCTGATCAACTCCTGGAGCTCTATCGCAGGCATTGAAACCCGAGCCCTGAGTTGATGGACTAGTACCATCTAAATCTGACGGACACTTATTCCATACCATCGAAAAACTCTGATCCACAACAACGACGATCCTTGCGCTCCCAAGAATTTCTTTAGGTAGTGGAAGCGTGCTGTATGACGAATCTGAAATAATTGAAGGCATAGTTGAAGTGTCATAAGGAGTGAGATTAATATCTGAGCAATTTTGATACAAAGCGAGGGTTGAAATAATAGCAGAGGCAAGAACCGTAACTTTTAGTGAAAACTTAGGTTTTTTCAAAAATTCGCCCCTTATCATGACCTATATTTATCGGTTCTATAACGTCCCAACTTGAGAGGGCAAAAAAGCTTAAATACGTTTTTATAGTAACTAAAAACCACATTACTTATCTCAAATTGAGACACTTCTAAGCAAAAACCTGTAGATTCCATTGGCACTATAATTGGCGTTTTAGATGAAGCCTCGACGTCGGCTAGAATTTTAAGATAACCTTTTAGCTTAAAAGTGTTACCTATGTGTCCGGTATGGACCCTATAAAAATGGTACCGAGGGAGAGACTTGAACTCCCGACACGCGGATTATGATTCCGCTGCTCTAACCAACTGAGCTACCCCGGCACATAGGGCAAATTCCTGAAGTAGGCAAATTATGAGATAGTGGATTTCTTGTCAATCCGAAACTCAAGTCAAAAACTACAAAAGATTCAATAATTTAAACTCTAATTACGGGCACATGGATGAAGATTGGCTCTAGAATGACTAAAACAATAAAAATTTGCAATAAGCCTGTGATTTTAAAGATTTAATTCGGTGTCTAAGTTCGCAGCATGGGTTGACCTTACTTAAAAAAATACCTTACACTAATGAGATGAATAAGCGTCTTGGTTCTGGCTTGATTATTTTTGCAGCGCTATTTTCCCCGTTGTCTACTTGGGCGCAAGAGATCTCATTGGAACAGGCCTATAAAGCTGCCATTACTTTAGAAGATCATCATGAAAAAAACCTGAGCATCAGAGAACAAGCCCGAGCAAGGTTTAGGCAATCGCGATCCTTTTTATTTCCTAGCGTGACTGCGGTCGGGCAGTACAAAGACACAAGATTAACTGATCTTGAGAGTGACGCTGAGACATCGACAATCAACAAGACTGTGGGAGTGAATCTTAGGCAGACTCTTTTTCAAGGAGGCTTATTTAACGGCATAAAGCGAGAAAAGGCCTCCGAAGAAATTTCCAATCTCACTGCGCGAAAGAATGATTTAGATGTCTATTCTATAGTTGCTGAGGCTTATTACCGGATCACATTGCTTGCAGGAACTCTCGACGTACTAAACGAAATCGAAAAGGTCAGTACAAAAAGAGTGAGTGATCTCAAGAAGCGAGTTTCAATAGGTAAGTCTAAGCAAACTGATCTTTTAACGAACGAGTTACAAAATCAGGAAATTAAACTTCAAATCGGCCAAGTATCAACAGAGTTAAAGGCTATGCAAGAGCTTTTCGCAAGACTCACGGGCCTTCCTGCTAATTCAAAACTCCGCTCCTCCTATGATCTGCCAGAATTAAAGTCGTTAGACTATTACTTAGGAAAAATGGATCAAGTTCCAGATTTAAAAATTCAAACAAAGCAGCTTTATATTGCTGAGAAGAGCAAATCCATTGCAAGTGCTCAACATTTGCCTCAAGTTTATTTCGATGTGTCTGCAAAGCAAGGAGAGTTTAGCGCCCTTGAGGAAGCACGTGAAGTAGCGGCGCAAATTACGCTTGAATTGCCACTATTTCAGGGCGGTCGCACAAGTGCACTAGCACAAGAGGCTGACTGGAAACGCAGAGAGGAAAAGGCAAAGCTTGATTCCCTCAAAAAAGACTACACTCTAGAGATAACCAATCAGTATGAGCTCCTTAAGAAAAATATCGAACTTTTTAAAATTCACGAGCTGTCTTTGGCAACAGCTCGAAAAAACTATCAAGTGTTTAATCGTGAATTGGGGTTAGGATTGGTCAGTAACTTAGAGTTATTGAGTTCGCTAAGTAGTTATCTATCTGCAAAGAAAAACCGCGAAGAGGCTTTTTTACAGTTAAAGTTAGTAGAGCTTAATCTGAATAACCTTATCGGTGAAAAAAACTAATAGCATCTTGAAGCGACAAAAGGACGTTTATGAACTTGATCGACTTTTCACTTAAAAGACCCGTCTTTGCGTGGGTATTAATGTTTAGCTTTATTGTATTCGGTGCGATTTGTGTAAACCGCATGGGTGTGAGTCAGCTTCCCGATGTCGACTTCCCGGTTCTAAATATATCTATGATTTATGAGGGTGCTGCTCCGGAAGTCGTTGAGGCTGAGTTGATAGACCCTATCGAGCAGAGACTTTTGAGCGTTGAAGGTATTAAAGAAATGCGTTCTCAAGCAAGCCAAGGGTCAGGTCGTATCACGCTTGAGTTCGACATTAATAAAGATGTGAATGTCGCACTCCAAGAGGCACAGGCTGCGGTCAGTGAATTTCGAATGCCTCAGGGGCTTGATCCCGCCGTTGTACGTAAAGAAAACCCAGAAGAAGATCCCATCATAATAGTTTCTATATATGGAGATAAGTCTTTAAAAGATTTGCTTAATTGGATCGATAATTACCTTGTTGATCAAATTCAGTTCTTGCCTGGCGTGGGACGCGTAAGCGCCTTTGGATTTAGCGAACGCAATCTAAGAATTTGGCTCGACCCTGTAAAGCTTGCGCGGTATGAACTGACTGTCACTGATGTGATGGACACTCTGAGTACTCAACACTTAGAAAGTGCTGCTGGTCAATTTTCTGAAGGCCTAAGAGAACTTCGCGTGCGTTGGCTCGGTGAAGCGACCAATGTTTCTGACGTGGAAAATATTCTAATCTTGAGGCGAGGTGGGCAGCTCATCAGTCAAAGCAATATTCGCATTAAAGACGTTGCTAAAGTCGAAGATGGACTTTCTGATGTTCGTCGAAGAGCGCGCTTTGAAAACATGCAAAGTGTTGCGCTTCGGGTAATGAAGCAAAGAGGTACCAACGAAGTTGAGGTTGCCGATGCAGTTCAAAAGAAACTTGAACAAATTAAATCTGAATTTCCGGAAGGCATCAATTACAGAATAGGTGTGGACTTTACTAAGTCGACTAAAGCCACTGTGGATCTCACCACAGAAAAGCTGTGGATGGCAGCACTCATTACGATTTTGGTATGTTTCTTTTTCCTTGGAAGCTTACAGGCTGCAATAAATATTTTATTCTCGATTCCTACTTCCATCGTGGGAACATTCATTATTCTTTATTTTTCGGGTTTTACACTTAACTTGTTTACGCTCCTAGCTTTAACACTTGCAGTATCGATCGTTGTAGATGATGCGATCATGCTCCTAGAAAATATTGTTCGTCATTACAGGATGGGCAAGGGCTCAGTCAAGGCTGCATCGGACGGAGCTAAAGAAGTCTTGCCGGCTGCAGCGGCCGCCACTATGGCAGTTGTTGCAATCTTTATTCCAGTTGTATTTATGGATGGGATTATAGGAAAGTTCTTTTTCCAATTCGGTGTAACAATTTCTGCCGCCGTACTGATTTCACTTTTGGAAGCAGTCACTATCACTCCAATGAGAGCAGCGGCGTTTTTGAGTAATGAGCCTAAGATCGGAAAGTTCGAAATGTACTTGGAGCATAAGTTTGACGGTCTATCGAAATACTATCAGAGCCTTCTTGTTAAAACTCTCAAGTACAAGTGGACTGTGTTAATTGTTTCAGTAATAGTTTTTGTCATTTCTCTGGGGCTAGTCTATCAGGTTCGTCAAGAGTTTGTTCCTCCGCAAGATCAAGACATTATTATATTGCAGGGGCAGGGTACTCCTGGCGATTCACTTGAAAAAACGGAACAACTTTCGAGACTGGTAGAAGAAAAAATCAAAGAAGTTGAAGAAGTTCATAGCTTTTTGATTTCGGTGGGTACGGGAAACTTTTTTATTCCAGTGATCTTAACCCCGAAGAGCGATAGAGACCTTACTCACATCCAAGTGATGGCAAAGTTGCGCGAAAAATTTAAAGACGTTAAAGGTGTCAGAATCAACATGCGAGATAACTCGGCAAGAAATCTCTCGGCCGGCCGACAAAATCCAATTTCTATTAGTTTAAGAGGGCCAGATCTAAAATTGCTCAACGAAAAAGGGCAAATCCTCATTGCGGAGCTTGAAAAGCGCGGGCTAGGTGTTGATCTGGACACTGATTATAGAGAAGGTTTGCCAGAACTACTTATCACTCCTGATCGTGAAGCCATGGCTGACCGAGGTGTGAGTGTCGACACAGTTGGTAAAACTCTTTCTGCTGCTGTAGGCGGCGCAAGAA
>JAEYZS010000168.1 GCA_023427925.1 Pseudomonadota bacterium
ATAGTAGCCTGGCATGACTCTCCCGTCCGGCAATTCGCATTTATCCTTACGCAATCGAAAATAGCCAAACTTTGCAAGCTCAACTGAATCTAATGTTTTCCATGGCTTTATTTTGCTCATTTCTCAATGGTGATGGATTGTTGAGCGAATTGCAAGGATCAAGGATTGGATTTAAATTTAGTTGCACCTCAAATGAATTCTTAGATACAATTTTGTAATGAAGTTAATGCCGATCCTTAGAAGTCTATTTGAATCCATGATTTTTGCATGGATTTGGCTATTTTTATTGATTGTTCATATTATTCTTTTTTCTCATAATGAACCTACAAATATATTTGCAATTATTTTTGATCGATTTGTTTTTATCACATGCTTTCTTCTCTATCCGTTTTCATTTAAAGCAAGCATCGAAAGTTCCATTTGGCCTTTCTTCATTCAATTTTTATTTTGGTGGGCATTTGGAATCTTTGTGTTTTGGTTGTATGATAAACTTTCTAGAAAGAAGGTTTAAATGGGATTTTTTAGTCGAGTTGAAAGTTCTTTGCAGACATGGGTATTGAGATTAGACATTCTTTTAAGGTTTATACCTAGGTTGGTCATAGGAGTGGTTTTTGTCTCTGCAGGATGGGGAAAGCTACAAGGGCTTTCTAGAACAATAGGCTTTTTTGAATCATTAAATATTCCACTGGCCTCAGTTGCCGCACCTATTGTTGCTCTGCTAGAAGTGATTTGCGGACTTTGTATTCTTGTCGGCCTTTATACTCGAGCCGCAAGTCTTCCTCTGATTGCTATTTTAGTAACTGCAATTGCGACTGCGCACAAATCGGAGTTTAAAAGTATATTGTCACTCACAGAGATGAATACGTCCCTTTACATCGTTATATTACTTTGTGTTTTTGCATTGGGATCAGGTCCGTTATCTTTAGAGCAAATTTTCTTTCGCAGAAGATAAGTTCAGTAGACTAATACAATAAATTCTTTCTTGTCTCCGTCCTTAATCTGACTATTGATTTTGGATAAAGTGTCCTCTAGAACCAGTTCGTGCTCAAAGGTTAAATCACAACCCAACAGAGCTTTTCTAGATGGCATTACCAAAGCCAATTGATTGATTGTCGCCTTTAACCTATATGGTGTATCCATGACTATAAAACTTGCCTTCGACTGAGAAAGTTTCTTAATTTCTTTCATCCTTTCGTCTTTTTCTCTTGGCAAGAAGCCTGCAAAGTGAAACTGAGATATCTTTTGTGAGGAAAGGCTCAAAAGACTCATCAAGCTCGAAGCACCTGGAGCTGTTTTCACAGCTATGTTCTCTTTGCGACAAAGGGCGATCAAACTTGATCCCGGATCACAAAATACCGGGGTTCCGCAGTCTGAGACCAACACGACGTTTCTTTCTTTACAGAGATTTTTAAGGTGAAGTAAATCCTCTTTGTCCGAATGCTCGTTCAAAAACTCCAAGTCCTTGGAATGGATATCTACTTCAAAATGTTTAAGAAGTGGAATCAATTCTCTACGTTCTTCTCCAATAATAATGTCCGCATTTTTAAGTAGCGAGATAGCTCTCAGAGTAATGTCTTCGAGGTTTCCGATAGGCAATGCAACGACATGTAACATTACTGCTCACCTTTAACGCTGCTTACACTTTTGAAATTCCATAAGTTCCTGTCTAAGAGATGACTAGGCTGTACCTTGCTCATTGAAGCAATTAGAGAATTTTTAATTTCAGGAATGTCTTTTTCAAGATCCTTGAGCAGATTCTTGATAAATCGTCTCTTGTGATCGATATGAGTGTTCTCTCCACACATGAGTGGGCACTGACAGCATACAATTGGAAAACCTTCGCGCTTTGCAAACGAAATAATATCTGCTTCAGAAACATATACGAGAGGACGAATAACTTTCTCAGGACTTTCTTCCGGCTGCAAGACGGGCGCCATCGAAGCCACTCTCCCCGAGAAGAACTGATTTAAAAGGAGTGTTTCAATAAAATCATCCAAGTGATGCCCTAAAGCAATCTTGTTGCAATTGAGTTTCTTTGCAGCTCCGGAAAGCGCTCCTCTTCTCAGCCTTGCACAAAGCGAACAAGGAACCGAGCCATCCTTCATTTTTTCATCGAGTAACGTAGCAATATCGAAGTACTGCATTTCACGCTTTATGTCTTTCGTCTCTAAGAAGTCATCGATGAGATCCTGCCTAAAACCTGCGTAGCCTTGATCAATATTCACAGCAATGAGTTCAAAATCTACTGGTGCTCTTTTTTTAAGTTCATTCAAAACGTAGAGCAAAACCCAAGAATCTTTCCCACCAGATACGGCAACCAAGATGCGATCTCCATCTTGAATCATATCAAAGTCCGAAATGGCCGTTCCAACCTTTCGGAATATCTTCTTTTCGAGCTTCTCGTAATCAACGGGACTTTCTGACTTTAATAGTTGAGCTTGAGTTTCTAACATAGCGTTTAGTTAGCACAATATTTAAACAAAGATCAATAACTCTAGTGAGTTGCATAGCTTGATCATGAATTATTTGGACTAAATAACCATTGAAAGCGAGGAACGACGTAACCTGTTAGATTCTATTGATCTTTAGAGAATATTTTAATAGCTTGAACCTATGTTGGAATTACTCAAAGCCTATAAAAACTATGATCCTGCTGCTAAATCACTTCTTGAGGTGTTTTTATGTTATCCGGGTGTCAAAGCTCTAGGGATGCATAGAATCGCACACGATCTTTATAAATCGAAACTTTATATCCTTGCTAGAATGATTTCAGAAATTTCGAGATGGCTGACGGGGATTGAAATTCATCCCGGCGCTCAAATTGGAAAGCGCTTAGTGATTGATCATGGGATGGGAGTTGTTATTGGGGAGACTACAATTATCGGTGATGATTGTTTAATTTTTCACGGAGTAACTCTTGGTGGGAGAAGTTTCGAAGCTGTTAAGAGACATCCAACTGTGGGAAACAAAGTGATTATCGGTGCAGGAGCCAAGGTTTTAGGAGCTATATCTATAGGTGACAATTCCGTCGTAGGCGCAAACTCCGTTGTCACTAAAGATGTCCCAAGCGGAGTCGTTGTCATCGGCATCCCAGCGCAAATGAAGACTGAATAATTTAAGCCTTCGATGTTTTTGAGTAAAGTAGACAGCAAATTTGTCCACCGATTAAGGTAATAGTCCAAATCAAATTAATCCAGACCAAAAAAAGTGGCAATACAGCCATGGTTCCATATGCGCTATTTTTAAGTGAATAGATCACATAATATGCATAGAGTTGCTTTAAAACTTCAATTGAAATTCCCGCAAAAGCACCGGCCTTAAAACAGACTTTCCATGGTAGCCGTATCACCGAAACCCATCGATACAAAACTGAAATAAAACTTACGGTCGTAAGAAGTGGCAATACGGATACGAGAACTGTCAGAATACCCACCTCCACTTGACCATCAGTGTTTTTCAACACAGAACGCTGAGCCAAGATAGAAAGGCCAATCATAATTGGTCCAACAACCATCAATAGCGCATATCGAAGCATTCTGCGCACTCTACGCTCAGGTTTTTTGCTGCCCAACATAGAATTAAATGAAAACTCAATTTGATAAAGCAAAAGGAAGCTCGATACAATAAAGCCAATGACTCCAAAAAAACCAATAGTTGAAGCTGAGACTTCTTCTTTGACGATCTTTACATAACGTAAAATGGTTTCTGCAAATTGCGGAGCAAGATACACTCCAACAAAATTCTGTACCGACTCTTGAATCTCCTCAAATCCGTTAAAGTAATCAAAAAAGAAATAGAAAAGAGCAATTATAGGAATAAAATATAAAAACGTATAATATGTAAGGGACGCTGAATGCGTAAATAATAAGTCCTCATTAGACTTTTTCCAAATGGGTTTAATGAAGTCTTTAAATAGGTTCATGTCTCTGTTTTTTTATTCGACCGCTTAAGAATATCCAAGTAAAAATAGCGATCGTACATAGTATTGTAACTTGACCACTTTTGGTCAGCCTCACTCATTTGAGAGTTCATATATGTCATCATAGAATTGATTCGACTGTCTAATTCATCGATCATTCCTACGACCACCGCTTCTAAAAACTTGGGACGTTTCGGAGAACCGTATTCAAGCTTCCCGTGATGAGTTAAAATGAGATGTTTACAAACATTCTTTAACTCTACAGGGAAATTAGGAATTTCCTTTGCCTTTCTTTCCACCAATTCGCTACCGAGAGTAATGTGTCCCACTAGACGACCCACATCCGTATACCCAATAGATGTATTAAAGGAAAGTTCCCAGACCTTTCCTATATCATGGAAAATTGCGCCAAATATAAGTAGGTCCAGATTAAGTTCTTTGTAATTTTGTGAAATTAGCTTCATGACATTGCAAATTGAAAGTGTGTGCTCCAGCAGTCCGCCAATATAAGCATGGTGGACACTTTTAGCGGCAGGGCATTTTTTTATCAAAGGCTGAATTTCAGCATCGTTTAAAGTATTTAAAAC
>JAEYZS010000219.1 GCA_023427925.1 Pseudomonadota bacterium
ATGGCTTTTTTTGGCTTTAAACCAATCCTTTACAATTTTTTTAGATGAAACCAACGCTTCCTTGCTCTCAAAGAGAGGGATTACCGGTAAGGATTTTGATCGACTTGCAAGGTAGACTAATTCGCAACCATTACTGATATCAAGTGCCGACTCACAATTTGAAATGATCAACCCCTTAGCATAAGAAGTAATGTCTAACGCGCCTGAAATTTTGCTCAGTTCGGTGATCATACCTCGAATCACGGAAGTCTTATCTGTAAGCCCTTGCGCGATAAGCTCGGCATCTTCTCTTAGCTCTATAGGAAAAACAAACGCCGGAAACACTTCTAATGCTCGTTTCAAAAGTAGCATTTGGTGATGTGTCTTAACAAAAGAACTCGAGCCTTTTAAATAGGAATTAAATTTCATGGACCAGGCTTTGATTTTTGTACCATCGCCAATTTTTACCATTTCTATTTTCTTTAAATCGTTGATTAAGGTTTTAAGACCATCAATTTCACTTTTTCGAACTTTATTGATTGGCTCTAGTTGATTTAAATCCAAGACTACGGCATTCATTTTTTTGTTTAATACTTTTAGAATATATTTTCTAGATCCGTTCAGACATTCCTTCATGACTTCTTTGTTGACGCCAGGATGTCCGTCCTTATCTCCACCGACCCAGGTTCTAAGCTTAATTTCATAACTTGGCTTCTCCCCTAAAATAAAATCCAAGAGATCGTGGGAGAGAATAAGAGAGTAAATATACTCGGCTTCGTCAATTACTGAAGGGGTTTTAACCTTGGATAATGGGTGAAGCCATATCATACGCATCTGAGTTAAGAGCTCAGCATCATCAAATACAAAGTTTCCATGCATTCCATCTATAAGCATTCTTTGGAGCTTGCTGATGATTCCTACTGTGACCTTAGATCTTGCTTCCGTAGGATGGCTCGTTAATACATAAGTAAGGTTGAGCTTTGATTTTACTCCATGGGTCGTTGGCTTTTGTCTTTGCCTCCATGTTCTATAGGCGGCCTCGCAAGCATTCACTAACTCCAATTGGAGGGAAAAGGCATGAGCTAATTTTAGCCTGTCTGATTTAGATTCTTTTTTTAAGGCTCTAAGCAAGTATTCTAAGTGGTTTTTGTTTTTTACATTTCTGGTTTTTTTTAGCTGACCTCTATAGAATTCAATTTTCCTGAAGAACTTCTCGCCCTCATATTCTTTGATGACTTGACCCAAAACGAGGGTTGCCTTTCTTACTAATCTTCTTAACTCTCTTGGTAGAAACTCGGGAGCAAATTTTTCTCCGGCCAATACGTTGGCAATACTCTGCTTTTGTCTCTCCATGTCCTTGGCAGTGGCAAACTTGGGATTGAGCCACTCAATCACCGCCGCATAACCCAAACTTTCTGGATCATTGAATAAATAGTTTGGAGCAACGTCAATCACCTGAAACCCTTGGTTCAACTGAAAGCTTAACGTTGGATCAAAAATCTTTTTTTCCATGACTTCTTTAACGTATTCTTCAGGAGTTAGCTTTTCTTTAAACTTACTGTATCCTCTGAGTCTGGCTCCTGCTCTGATTCTTTTGAGACCGTATTTTTCAACAATTTGGATTCGGCCTTGGTAGAGCATCTTTCCGATACCTTTTCCACGAAGCTCGGGGTCAACCATGATTTCAGCACCGTAAAGAGTTTTGCCCTTTTTGGGATTGTGATTATGAAAAAATCCACCACTTGTAAAATCTTGCCAGTTGTCTTGAGACGAATAATCATCCCAGACAATAATCAAACTGAATGCAAGACCTACAATCTGATTGTTTGTGGTATCGATTACGATCCATTGACCATCAGGAAAATATGAGCGATGCGATTGCAATTGGTCGAGGGACCAGGGCTTGGAAAAAGGATAGACTTTTCTACAGAGATCTTGGATCTGCGAGAAATGTTCTGGTCTTGGGTGTATGAGCTTGTATTTTGAATCAGTTAGAAAGCTTAACATGATCCACAACCTTTAATAATTCTTCTGTTGTCTGACTATCATGAAGTGGCAATACGGTTCCATGCTTTCTAGTTTCTTCAATTAATCCAATGTTGATATCACCGATAATCATGCTCTCTTGATTGACGGCGCCTTCGGCCAAGAGACCATCTCTAGAAAACGCATAATCACTCGGAGTATAAATCGCAGCTTGCCCATAATTCAAAGAAACCGCAGGAACGGTTGGAATAGATCCCACGGTAGGAGAATGAATCACATACATTTGATTTTCGATTGCACGAGCTTGAGCGCAGTAGCGTACTCTCAAATAGCCTTGACGGTCATCTGTACAGCTTGGAACGACAAGGAAGTGCGCTCCCAATCTTGCCGCTGCTCTTGCAATCTCTGGGAATTCCACATCATAACAAATTGCTACAGCAAATTTTCCAAAGTCAGTTTCAAAAATCCTGAGCCTTGATCCTGGGCTTACAAACCACTCTTCTTTCTCAAACCTTGTCATATGAAGCTTGGCCTGGAGGTTCTGACTGCCGTCGGGAGAAAAAACATAACACTTATTTAAAATGCAGTTTTTATCGTCATTAAATCCCGGGACTGTTCCCCCTACGATAATCATTTTATTTTTTTTAGAAAGCTCTGCTATAAAATTTACGATGCGGTCTTCTTGCTCTGCCAAATCTCTTATTTGTTCTTTAATTGGTCTTTTGGTATTGCCCAAAGTTAAAAGCTGGGTTGTGAAGTATTCAGGGAAAGTGAGGAACTTTACTTTGTAGTCTTTCGCAGTCTCAACGAGTGATTCCACTTGAAAGGCAAAGTCATCAAAAGATTTAACGGGACGAATATAATACTGAAGTGTTCCAATTCGAATTGTGTTCATATTAAAGAGTGTTGTCTTGATTGGAACAAAAAGCAAATCTCTGTGCATTATGGAGATAGCAAAGACTTACATGTTTTAAAGATCAGATGTCTTGGCTATCTCATGGGGTCAGCGTTTAATCAATATGCAACATTTGTTGCTGCATATTGATTTATCTTTATTAACGCACGTCGATCAAATTGTTGACTGATTTTCCGTTCATTGTTCTTACATGCAATAGATATCGTCCCGGTTTCATAGACCCAACTACTACTGAAGTTTCGAAGTGGAATTGACCTTCTACGCAAGGGACGGAAGGATCAATTTCTGCAATAGGTTGGATAATTAATACTTCAGATTGAACCTCTGATTTTACCTCTTTAAGTTTCATGCAGCTTGAAGGAAAGTTTCCACTCAGAAATACTTTGTTAACAGAAGCTTTTGACTGAAAGTAGGCTTGTGAGACGGACGCATACATAAAATCATCAGGCTCTCTGCTTTTACTTTCATTAATGCTCACTCGTCCTACGTTTTGATTGTCGTTATTTGTAATGATAGAATACTCTCCTTCTTTGAGAATTCCCAAATCTACGACTCGATCAAATGGCACAATAACCTGAAGGCAAACCCCTGGATATTTATATGCCACAGTATCAAGACGGATCGTCTTTGCCGCGTGATCCACTTGAACTGAGGTTTTCGCATATCTGTAACAAGTGTTCGGGAACATTCCTTCACCGACAATTTGAACATTGTCGTTATTATCAAACCCAGCCGGGACATATATTTTACCGAAACTTGTCGAAACCTTTATCGGAATGTTGTCTTCCGCTGCTTTTGCTTGAAAAGTAAAGCTGATGGCAATGATAGCAAGAGTTGTTGTAATTAAATTCATTTTTCCCCCTGGGGTAAGTTGTTTCCTAATGACAAAAACATATATGTCATACCCTTTGCACCAATAAAATGGATACGAGACTTTATGTCTCATTTTCTTTTAAAGCGCCCCGCCCCTTTTCTATGAATACCTTCTTTAAAGCTATGGTG
>JAEYZS010000115.1 GCA_023427925.1 Pseudomonadota bacterium
CTGCGGCGGACTTCACTTCATCCATAACGCTTTTGCCGCGCATGTCCTCAATCTTTTGTGAAAAATAACCTATGGTGATTCGATCGGGTTTAGAAACAGTTCCTGATTCGAGACTTTCTTCGCCTAAAATAATTCGAAATAAAGTAGTTTTGCCATTTCCATTTGGACCAACAAGTCCAATCTTTTCTCCAGCATTAACTTGGAAGCCAGAGTTTTTAAATAAAGTTTTTGAGCCATAGCTTTTTGTAATATTAGATACGTGAATCATAGATAGGGATTCTTTCAAAAGATCACTAAAAAGGCAATGAAATAGGAGTTAATTATCAGTTATCAAAAGTCTTGCGTTGAAGACAAGTTTTTGATCAGATTGTCGGATACCTTGAAACTGCGACCATCGCGTTTTTTCGGTATTGCTTTCGCAGTGATTGCTCACAATCAGAATATGATCTCCGAGTTTGGTTTCAGCAAGAAAATTGATTTCGTACTCATTAAGGGTATAGCTTTTGTGCCATTTGTGAGGAATTGAATCTAAAATCCACTGAGCATAACGAGTGTTGTTGACGTGGTGATTGACATCAATGTCACTATTTCTAACATCAAAAGACATAAGAGGCTCAGACTCTTTTGCAGCACTAATTTTAGGTGAAATAAATGAAAGTGTTCTTTGGTTGCAATACTGATCAAATTGACTTCGATCAAATCTTTCAGGTCTTCGAGTTTCAGCACTGATCGTAAGCCATGTCGTTGAGCACTCGCCAATGATCTCATTATTTTCCAGTATGACGAACTCCCTCAAGACATAGCCTTCGCTTGGCCGAAGCCATGTTTCAATGGTGATATTGGCACCCCAACGGGGCCATCTTTTAATTATTAGTTTTTGTCGAGTGAGGGCCCAAAGTAGCGACTGTTTAGAAATGTTTTCGAAACCAAATCCCAAAACATTTGCATGACCCCAAGCTGCATCTTGAAGAGCATTTAAAATTCCATAGAGGCCTAGCTGTCCTTTGAAATTCACTAAAAAAGAGTTTACTTCAAATGTTTTTCTAAAAAGAGAAAGATCTTTTTCTGCCATAATAACTACCAATCAATTGGAAAGTAATCTTTGAGAAACTTACCACACCAGTGATGGCCGGTCAGAATTCCGTGGAAGAATGGATCACAAACTCTAGCCGCTCCATCCACGATATCAAGAGGTGGTTGAAAGTCATGGACAGTTTGTTTCAGTTTCGCAAGTTGAGCCGGATCTTCGTCCGTAACCCAGCCCGTGTCTACCGCATTCATAAAAATTCCATCTTTTGCAAGGTCGCTTGACGAAGTGTGGGTCAGCATATTGAGTGCGGCCTTTGCCATATTTGTGTGAGGGTGACGATCTTCCTTTTTAAAGCGGTAGAACTTTCCTTCCATGGCCGTGACATTGACAATATGCTTTTGTCCCGTATTGTCTCGTCTCATGAGCGGAGCGAGTTTACTACAAAGAACAAAGGGAGCAATGGCATTTACGAGCTGAACCTCAACCATCTCGGGGATGTCGACGTCTGCTAATTTTAGTCTCCAGCTATTTGTTGTTCTGAGATCAACTTGTTGAAGGTCAGCGTCAAGTTTTCCTTCAGGAAAAATCTCTTCGACCTTAAGAGAATTATCATAGTTGTATGGAATTTGAGAAAGTTCTGCCGATGAACTTAGACCAATTGCAGGTTTCATGGATGCGCTCCAAGCAACCGGAATGGATTTCTCGTTATCATCTTTTGCAATTAAGAGATTAAGCTGTGCTTTACAATTCTCGTGACCAGTGAGTAATAGTTGAACCTCTGGATCTAAGCTATCGAAAGGTAATCTCTCTTTATCCATCAAGTGAGCATAAAATCCAGGAGGTCGTCTCACGGTTTGGGCGGCGTTATTGATTAAAATATCTAAGCGACCGAGATTTTGTTCCATATAGCGAGCAAAAATTTCAACACTGGGCGTATGACGAAGGTCCAATCCATATATTTGTAATCGGTCTTTCCATAAAGGATAATCTTCTTCCTTAGCATATCGGATTGCTGCATCGATAGGGAATCGGGTTGTTACGATAACTTTTGCACCCGATCTCAACATCATTAGGGCAGCGTGGTAACCTATTTTTAATCGAGCCCCTGTTATAATTGCAACCTGGCCCTCAAGATCCGCGGTCTGGAATCGCTTTTGGTAGTTGAGGTCTCCACAAGTTTTACACATGCTATCGTAAAAAAAGTGAAGCACGCGATACTCAGCCTTACAGACATAACAGTTGCGGTAATTCTCCAAAACTTTTTCCTCGGTCTGAGACGATGTGATCATTTTGGGAGCTTCGAAAACAGTATTCTCTCGTGCTTTTCGAATTCCTGTCTCTGCGCGAGCGGCACGATCTTTTAATACTTTTTTAAGGCGAAGTTCTTTACTGATGGCCTTATTTCTCGAGCGTTGTTCGTTGCGATTTGGACGAGAAAGTCGCCCCGCGGCCACCATCAAAGCTTCTCGCTCTTCATGAGATAGTTTTGCTAACTTATTAGCGTCATTATTAAAATCGTTTAAAAATTCAATGACTTTTTGAAGGTCGAAGGTGGTCTTTTCCATGGACTGTCTTTATAGCGATTAACTCAAATTCGGTAAAGGATTTTTAATGGCTTTTAGAGAAATATTTGAGAGCAAAGTGGCGCGCTCTTTGTTTTAGAAACCCTATGAATTAAGGGGTTTGCGGGGGGTATTTC
>JAEYZS010000024.1 GCA_023427925.1 Pseudomonadota bacterium
AAAAAAACATTTAAACACTAATTTTCAGCACCAACTCGAAGACATAGTCATTGCAAGACTTTTGGATATTTGCGTAGCGAAGTCGACGTGCACCTCATCTGTAGAGGTAGCAAAAAACCTGCATAGCCTTTGATCTGTTAAATAAATTATATAAGATCTGGGCGCTCTTCGAGTTAACATTGATGGATTTTTCTAAACCCATCGACTTTGGGAACTGTGGTATGTGTCTCAAATCGAGACTTATGAGAAACTGTTACTTTTTCTTCATTTTTGGCCTTCTCAAACCGATACGTTGGTATAGGTTGAACGTAACTAGAGGATATTTTATGACTAAATTGAGATTGGTTAAAGGTGAGGAAGTCGAAGATTTCAATATTGATCAAGATCCAATAATTCAAAATGCTGACCCCTACGGATTTATGGTCGTTGAAAACACAGAGCCTAGTCTGGTCAAAACAGTTACAGAGATCTTTAATCTACAATATAGGATAGATGGGAGCAGATTCATCCTTCGGTGCCAACCAGAATCAGATAACTACAAAGTAAATATCTTGACCCTAGTGGCGGCATCACTATGGCTATTTAATTCCAACATAAATCAAAAAGTTTTTATTGGTGTTTCTCAGTCTCTCAGAGGTCTGTTGCTCCAAAGTCATTGTTCTGAAAAAAATCTATTTAAAGGTGAAGAAATCGAACAAGAAGGATTTAGGTTTAAGGACAGCGGCTTAGCATTGACTCAGCAAGCGCAAATAACTTTAAAGCAAGTTGGAATAGATGTTCTGACGAACTCAAAATTCTTAGAAATGAATTCTCAACAAGTTCGTGATCTTATGAAAACTTTTACAGCAAAAGATGAAAAGAAATTGCGATTGGTAGGCTGAAAAATGGCGAACTTAATCCCATCACTAATTATTTTTAGTATTTGGCTTGGCGCCTTTTTTCTAGCCGCTCTCCCATACGTATTGATCGACAGTACAAATAAAGTGGTAAATATTTTTTTATTGCTAGCTGGCCTTGTTATTTTTGTTATTTCGTCGACTCTTTTGGCAGGTCTTATTTCCTTACTCGGAAGAAAGGGAATAAAAAGAGGAAAGTTTCCTAGAGAAACAACTCATCCTATTTACGGTAAGCGCAGAATATATGGATTATGTTGGACTCAAATTTTCTATTTCAAGCCCATTTATTCAATCGTCTTATCTATTCCTATATTTAAACATGTCGTCTTTAGGCTCTTCGGTTACAAAGCTTCGACTGATATTACTATTTACCCTGATACTTGGGTTAGGGATCTACCTCTTTTAAAATTTGAAAAAGGAACCTATTTATCTAATAGAGCAACTATTGGATCAAACATTTGTTTGAACGACGGATCAATACTGGTTGATGGCATTACAACTGGTGAGTCGGCGATGATCGGTCACTTAGTCATGGTGGCGCCGGGTTGTAAAGTAGGTGCCAAGAGTGAAGTTGGTGTAGGTACTGCATTGGGAATTAAAACGCGAATGGGTGCTTCGTCTATTATAAAACCAACTTGTGCAGTTAACCATGGTGTAATTATTGGAGATAATTGCGATATCGGCCCTCATACCTATTTAGGCTTGAAGTCTATCATAGGAAATAACATAGTCTTACCTCCGGGATCCAATATTCCAAATGGTGCAACTATACTTAATCAAGAAGAGGCAAATAAATATTACTCCTCAGAAACACTAAAGCTTGAAGAAACTAAAGATGCTTTAGCAGAATTATTGGTGAAGAGTTTGAACCATGGATAATAAACCACTAGGTCATGAAGATCTAACACAAATACATCAAAGCGTACTTCGCGGAGTTGTGAGTCGCGCAGGTATCCTGAGCGGTATTTTTTGCATTGCCTTCACTATTTATGGTTTTAGTAGTTTTGAATTTGTTCATTCATTTAGACCGGATGTTACAATTTTTGATAACGTGTGGCCACGGATTCTTCTGAACACGATCCCACTAGCATTATTTTGGTACTTTTTTAGGAACTACAAAGACAATGTTGAGAAAAAAGTCATCATGTGGACCTATGGTCTTCCTATAGTCTTTGTTTCTGCATGTTTTGTATATGTTTGGCCAATATTGTACTCGGGAGAGTCGGACATTATTATGTATGTTCATTCGGCGAACGTATTCATTATCACTATGACCTATATTACGGTCTCGCCGCCACCTAAATACCTATACATTCAGAGTGCGATGCTTATCACTTTTTTCGTTGGACCCCTAGCTTGGTTGTTGCACCGAAATGGAAATCATATTTTGTTATCTGCAATTTTAAATGACTTGGCTATCGCTTTTATCGCTTCGACATTTATTGCCAATCAAATTTATAAACTCAGATTGAAAATTGCGACCTTTGACGTTCGTGTTAAGAGATCTGCAACTCCTTTCTTAGGAAATATGCTCACAAAAGCGATTTACGAGCAAAATTCAGAGTTGTTAAGAGAAAGACAAGTCAACGCTATTATAGTAATGATCGACATTAGAAATTACTCTGAGTTCTCTAATAAAAATGACGAAAACGTTGTAAGAAATTTTATGACGGATTACCACGCGCTTGTTTCCAAGACGTTTAATGAGCGAGGAGGCTATCTGCACAAGACTAGCGGTGACGGTCATATGATTTCGTTTGGGGTAATGGATGAGTCACCGGACTTGTCGGAATTACCTGCCTACGAAAATGAAGCGCGAGTCGCTGAGGTGAAGTTAGGTAGATCCAGATTTGCAAACGCGCTTTCCGCTATAGCTACTTTAACCTATCAATTTGATCTTCTAAAAAGTAGATATGATATTACCGAGAGTATGGCTGTAGGTATCGGTATGTCAGAGGGACAAGTCACAATCAGTGTTCATGGTGACGACAAAAGAAAAGAGTTAGACATTAATGGTAAAACTATAATCTTGGCTTCTAGGCTAGAAGCGTACACAAAAGTTATTCGTAACCATATTGCTCCCGCACACTCTGTGGTCGTTATAGAGCCAACATTGTCACGTCATTTCGAAGACAACCATAGGATGTTTAGAAAATGGGATACACTAGCTACTGACCTTAGAGTGAGAAATTTTCCTGAGATTGATCACGTTTATTATCATGTCTTCTTAAATAAACTTGAAAAGCGAGAGAATATTATAAAGTTGCGTGCAAGTTAATAGCCAAGACTTTTGTCGTTCCTCAACACTTAGGGAGTGGATCCTTAGAGAGAGAGTCTTGCCACCGATCTTAGCTCGATTGACCGCAATATAAAGCATAGCCTCTTTAATCGAAGAAATCATAGAAGAGAAAAAGTTTTAAATCATAATGGCTTACAACCCTACCTTGTAGCGGAACAAATTTTTTTACATTTTGTCGAAAACTACATTAGATTTAATCAAATTTATTTAGTAGACAGGGCTTAAACTTTATCGAAGGAAACCCTATGGGATATTTCTGCGTTGTTTTAGTCTTGGTCTTTTTGTTGTTTTCTAAAGTTATTTTTGCTTTCGGCGGTCTTCGAGTTAGCGGCTCCTATAGCGCCGAGGTTTTGATTCATGACAATATCAAAATTATTCAAAACATGACTAGTGATGATTCAGGCGCAACTGAGACAAGGATGCAGGCATTCGTGCTGAAAGAGGAGGGGTGGAAAAAAGCCTGGGAGATTCAAGACAGTTGCAACAACATTGAGGAAGTCCCGCAGCGAACTGTTATCCCTCGAACGCTTCAGACGCGTTGCGAATTTGATGGTGATGGGACCTATTATAGAAATGCTTACAGCATAAAAAATGGAAAGAAGATTTTTTCTTATACGCATCCCGATTCCTCAGAGCCATTTCAGCTGATAGTAACTGATGGGAATTCAGTAGAAAGTTTACGGCTGATTGCATTTCAGAGCACCGACACCTATTCTGATTTAGAAGAAAAGCTAGAAGAGTTTTCAACGGAGAGTATAGAAGAATCTCAAGAAGAGGAGCCCGAAAGAGTGGGGGATTATTTAGGCACTTTGTTCTACGCAGATCAAGATCAAATTTTATCCCAAGTGAAAATCACTTATAACTATACGCAACCAGAAATTAATGAAGTGAGAGAAATGCTTATTGAAACAGCAAACGTTTATGCAACGGTAAATGATGTAGAAGTTATTTCCCAACCGGAAAAAAATCTCTTCTTATCGTCTGCGGATGTGACTCATTACTTTGGTCACACTGAGGGAGTAGCGCCTACAAATAATTTTAATGGGATTGAAATCCATATTAAATTTGTTCAGTACGATGATGACGCCAACACTGAAAAGGATTTCGGGACACTAATTATACCTATTGAGAATGACCGTTTTGAGTTAAAAAAAAGTCGTGATGAAACACACTTGCCGGGTCACTTTAGTCTTGAATAGTAATTTTTCAAGGTGCCTTGTTTTTGGTGGAAGTCCAGTGTTGGCTTGAAGGTTATAAAAGACTTTAAACCCCTTGGCTATGGTCTAAAGTGTATTGCGAAATTTCCCATTAAAATTTACTATCTATATTGCGCTTCTGAAATTAACAGCACTGAAGGATCATCAATGAACCAAGAAGTCTTGAACCAAATTAAATTATACCTCAATGAGTTTCCTCATTTTATGAAAGGTCTCCTCAAAGATCCTTTTGGTCATGTGGATCGTGATGTCCCAATGGAATGGGTTAAGGTTGTTCTCTATGGTTACCTCGTTGAAGCTTTAACCAATACTCTTTATACGGTTGCGATTTTGAATCTCGGCGGGATTGCTTCGAGTCTGATTTTTTCTCCTGTGCAAACCTTAGTCATTATCGGGTTTGTTAGCTTCTTGGTTTGGTTTGTCTTGGATAAAGCAGGGTTTGCTCAAGTGCAATTTCTCTCCATCTTTAAAATCATCGTTATAGCGGAAATGCTGATCAGCCTTGTAGCACTCCCAGTAATGGTAGCACTTGCCTATATTAAATCAGTGGATCTCATCTATGTTGTTTCAATTTTATTGATCCTAGCTAAAGCAACCCTTGTATACCGTGGATTCACTCGTCAGCTCATGATGGCTGATAAGCGAGCTTTCAGTATTGTTGGGATTTTTACGGTCATCTTTATGGCACCACTACTCATGAGCTTCTTTGAAGGATACTCGGTAAGAAAGCAAATACGTGACAATAAAAAGCTCCATGAAATGCAAATGGAGCAGTCGATAGAAGAGCTTGAAAAAGAGCTTGGCGGCGAGAATTAATTTCTGAATAAAAGGCTCTAAAATAAAAAAGCCAACCGTTGAGGTTGGCTTTTTAGCGTTCTACTTTGAAAATCTCAATTAAGCAGATTTAGTAGCAGACTTCTTTTTTGTTTTTGTTTTACCTTTTGCTTCTGGGCCAGAAACAAGCTTAACGTTTGAATAATCGATGAATCCTTCTAACTTTTGGATTCCATCTTGTTTGCTGAAGTGAGTTTGAACCTTCACACCTTGAACTTTGATTTTAAGTGGTGAAGTCTTGATTTCTAAAACTTTTCCAGACTTACCTTTATCGGCACCTGTAATAACTTGAACAGTTGCACCTTTTTTAATTTTCAATTTCATTGTGCTGCTCCTTTAGCGCTCTTTTTCCCAGCTAGCTTTGCTTTAATTCTTTTCTTAATTCCAACGGCTTTTTTAGAAAGAAGCTTGTTATCTTGGCTCAAAATAAATCCGTCAAAGCTTCCTCTGTGTTCAATCGTTCTTAAAGTGCTTGCCGCGATCTTTAAAGTGAAAGATTGATTCAAAGCTTGGCTATGAAGTCTTTTGTATTGAACGTTTGGTTGGCTAATGGACTTTGTTTTGATGTTTGAGTGAGACACTAAGTTGCTAACAACAGGCCCTTTTTGAGTTAATTCACAGCGTGGCATTTCATACTCCCGGCAATGCTCTATGTAATAAAAAACTAATATCTTACGAAGTTCATGAAAATAGTCGAAAAATACGCTTGTTGGCAACCAGAAAATATAATATAACCCCTTTTTACCTAATAATTAATAAACAGGAGATTATCCCTTGGTTAAAAAAGGTTCTGGAAAAACAAAATATAGATCTGAATACCCTGTAGACTTTAAATTTGATTTTAAAGACGCTTCTACGCTTTCTAAGTTCATCATTGAAGGTGCTAAAATCATCCCTTCAAGAATCAGCAAATTGAGCTCAAACCAACAAAG
>JAEYZS010000084.1 GCA_023427925.1 Pseudomonadota bacterium
GTACTATCAAGCAGCACTTGATGTGAAACCTGACTCACAAGAAGTAAAAAATAATATTGAGTTGTTGTTCCAAGGAAGTGGTGGTGGAGGGAACGATTCAAACAAAGATCAGCAGTCCGATCAAAAAGATCAAAAGGACAATAACGAAAAGCAAGAGCAGCAACCTCAAGAGCCCCAAAAGAATCCTCAACAAAAGCAATCGCCCAAGCCTTTTAATAGCAAAGACTTAAGTGAGCAAGATATGAAAAGAATTTTGGATGAGCTTAAAAGACAAGAAGAGCAAATTCGAGCTAAAATGAACAATCAAAGAAGCAAGGAGACTCCCGTTGAAAAAGATTGGTAAAGTATTCTTATCATTTTTATTCTCTTTTTTGTTTTTACAAAGTGTTGTTGCACAAAAGCAGGATACGGTGACGGCAACAATTAATGGAAGCGCAAGTCCTGAGGCGGAAGTTGTCATGGGACAGGCCTTTTTGTATTCCATCGTCGTATCGAGCTCAGAAAGCGGAGGAGTAGGTGAGCCTCGCTTGCCGGATTTAAGTGCCTTCAGCATTGTCGATCGCGGAACACAAGTAGAATCAAGAAGCGAATTTGTAAACGGTAAATTCAATTTTATCCGTAGGCAGATATTTAATTATCGTTTGGTGCCTCAGTCACCTGGTGAATACATGTTGTCTCCGGCTGAAGTTGTCGTAGGCCAATCAACTCTGAGGAGCAATTCTATTTCTGTAAAGGTTGTTGCAAGTGCGGGGAATGTGAGACCATCGCAGCCCCAAGCTCCCCAACCAAGTTTTGACGATGAGGCAGACGCGATGATGGACGAAGCAGACGCCATCTTTAGTCAACTGCTACAGAGAACGATTCCAAAGGCTCAACAGGTTCCTTCCAATATAAATCCAGATGAAGCTTTTTTTCTTAGAGTGGAAGTGGATAAAACAAAAGTTTATGCGGGCGAACAAATTACGGCGAGTTGGTATTTGTACACGCAAAACAACCTAACAAACTTTGAACCCATTCAATATCCGTCTCTGAGAGGTTTCTGGAAGGAAGATATTGAGATTGCAACACGCTTAAATTTTACAAATGTCGTTATTAACGGTATGCCATATAAAAAGGCGCTATTAGTTTCGTATGCGCTCTTTCCAATTAAACCGGGTACATCTACGATTGATTCATACAAACTTCGTGCAACGGCCTTAATGTCGAGTGCCTTTGGAGTATTTGGTCGTCCGTATACTTTTACAAAAGTAAACCCACCTGTAAAAATCGAAGTCCTTTCTGTTCCAAGCCAGAATCAACCTTCAGATTTTACTGGAGCCGTAGGAACGTTCAATATTAAGGCTTCTGTAGAGAAAACAACTGTCGCAGCTAATGAACCATTCTCATTAAAGATTCGATTCGAAGGAAGAGGAAATGCAAAGCAAATTGAATTACCGGCTCTGAATCTTCCAGAAGGGTTTGAGCAATACGATACAAAATCGGATTCTAAGTTTTCTAAAGATGGAACAAGCTTTAAAGAGTTTGAGCTGTTATTGATTCCTCGACAAACGGGAAAGCTTGAAATTCCTGCCATAAGTGTCAGTTTCTTTAACCCACAATCAAAACAGTTTGAGAAGCGATCTACTCAAAGTATTGCACTCAACGTGGTTCAAGGTAAAAACCAAGTTCCATCTGGCGGCCAAGGATTCATGACATCTTCTGAGAGCAAAACGAAATTAATGTTGCCAAGCTTGATTTACCGAGAATCTGGATTTGCTATGTCTCAAAAAATTTGGAATCAGATTTGGATGGTGCTCACATTGATGACAGCATTAAGCCTTTTGGGTCTGTACATTAAAGAAAATCGCGCCGGAGTAAAGAGAATTGTGTTGATCCAGGAGATGAACAAGCGATTAGGAGCTATTTCTAAACTTCAAGGTGAAAAGAAATTTAGAGAGGCGGGTGTATCTGTCATCAATATGGTGCACTTCGTATTCAGCGAAATGACTCTCGATCAAGATACACATCAAGTAGAGATTCTAATGGATAAATTGCCGCCGAGTGTATTGCGTATTTTAGACGATAAATTTAAAAGCAATCTAAAATACTTTGAAACTTTAGGGTTTGCGCCGGATGCAATTATTGCTTCACTGGCAGATGATAAAAAATTTAAAGACGAAATAAAGTCTCTCAAGGAATATTTGTCGAAAGCTGTCGAGACCTTTGAGAAAAAGGAATAGAGGGGAAAATGCTAAATCTACAAAAAAAAGTGGTTTATTCATTTGCAGCGATTACTTTTGTATCGACGAATGTATTTGGAAGTCTCGTGCCTGTGCAAATGAGTTTTCAACAAGATATTCCAAAAACCCGTTGGATATTTGATAAAAGTGCTAAAGATCTAAAAGCAGCTCATAGAAGCCTTGCTCAACTTAAAAACTCTCAAATCAATCGTGATTTCAAAGCTTGTCAAACTCAAGGGAAGAGCCTCTATGCTTCTCAAAAAACCGTGAGACCATGGATACTGGCAGTACAATTCGATTGTGAGTTAAATCTAGTGAACTCCAAAAAATCGGGAGTGGCGCAACTTCGTTCACTCAATAAAACATTAAAAGGACACCCTGATTGGCTTCTCCATGGTCCTTATAGTGATAAACTCAAAAAATCGTACGTCGAAGCACATTTTTTGATATTAGAGTGGGAAATTAAAAACAGACCTCAGCAGGCATGGGCATCCGTGGGAAATCTTCTCGATTTGCAAGATTGGATGTCAAAGGATCAGCGTGCAAAAGCCTATCAAATGGCAGGTGAGCTCGCATTCTTGCAACAAAATTTAATTACTGCAAAAGCCTACGTTTTAAAAAGCTTGGCTCAAATTGAAGATCAAAAGCTCCGCGATAAATTGCGTGCAATAGAATCTGCACTTTCTCCTAAGAAAGATCCACGAACGACAGAAGAATCAAAAGATGAAACGAAGCAGGCAGTAATTCTCGGAACTGAAGAGCAAAAGATTGTTGAGAGAATGACAAACGCATTAAAAACGGGAGATCTTTTTTCTGCAACGAAAGATGGAGTAGAGCTCATCGATAAATTTCCGGGCAGTGTGCAGTCGGACTGGGCTTCACAAAGAATCTCAGAGTCTTATGTGAGTATTTCTCAGCAAGACGAAAAACAATTTAAGGTCTTGAGATATGATCTTTTAAGTGAGATGAAAAAAGCTGACTCCAAAAGACTATTAGACTGGGCTCGTAGAGCTTATCGCTTGGGCCAGTACAAAGATGCAGCCACAATGGCGGAACAAGCTTACTCAAAAGCGAAAAATGACATTGCAGCAGTAGAGATTGTAGATCTTTTAGGGAAGTCTTTCTTGCACTCAAGAGAGTATTCCAACGCAAAGAAATACTTCAAAGACGTCTACGAAAAATACTCAGGAACAAGAGAGTCCATCGATGCTCACTTTTACATGGGGATGATCTACTTTATTGAAAAGGAGTATTCAAAATCGGTATCACACTTTGAAAAAGTGATTTCGCAAGACCAATATTCAGACCTAGAGCTGATGGCGAGGTACTGGCTATGGCGAGCGGTTCAAAAGACCGATACTCAACGCGCTCAAGTTGAGGTACATCTGCTTATTCAGAAGTTTCCTCTCAGTTACTATGGATTAAGAGCTATTGCTGAGACAAACAAGGGTGAAGTGAGTTTCGAATCATTTAAAAAGAAACTTACACAAAAGCAAAGCATATGGCTCAGCCCAAAAGAAAAACAAGCATGGGATCGCTTCCAGACACTTTCGGCAGCAGGTTGGTACGAAGAAGCCAATCTGGAGCTTAACCAAATCCCACTACCTGAAAATCCTCATGGATTGGCAATGCTTGCCAGACATTATGCAGCGGCATTCAATTATCCAAAGGCGATTTCAATGCTTAATAAAGCGTGGGACGAAGATAACTCATTAAGAACCTTTTCGCTGATTCAAGAAGCGTATCCCAAGGAATTTGAGAATCTTGTGAAAGAGCAAGCAACTCTTCGCAGGCTTGATCCAAAGCTTGTGATGAGTTTAATTCGTCAAGAAAGTTCATTTAATGTATATGCGGTCTCAACGAGCAACGCATATGGATTGATGCAGATGATAGCTCCAACTGCGCGAGAAGTTGCTGCGACATTAAAAATTAAAAATCTCGAAGTTCCTCAATCATTGTTCCAGCCAGCCACCAATATTCGAATGGGGACGTACTACATTGCCAAAATGATCTCAGACTTTAATAACAATATTCCATTCGGGCTTGCCGCGTATAATGCAGGGCCTACTCGATTAAAAAGATGGATGCAGTCGGCTGCATTTTCTCCTCAGGCTTCATCTCTTCCTGAGTATGAAGTGTGGATTGATCTATTGCCGTGGAATGAGACTCGATTTTATGTAAAAGCAATTTTAAGAAACTATTTAATCTATCAGTTGCTTGAGACTGATAAGGTCCTAGTCAAAGATCCAGTTTGGATTGCCCAGTCTAATAACCAGACAGGTGGCTAAAAGTCATTGATTATTGATTGTGGTGAAACCATTTTTTATACTAAATTATATAGACGTTTCTAACCCTCGACCAATGGAGATCAGATGAAATTATACGCATCGTTATTAAGTGGGTTGCTTGCTGTTTTTGTTCTTTCGGGATGCGCATCATTGAGTGCGCGTTATGAAAAGCGAGATCTTGAACAAGAAGAGATCGTTCAAATTCCAGTGGATCCTGATTCAAATGAACTTCCTATTGATGCTGAGAAAAAAGAAGATGTTCTTGAGGCAGATGAAGTTGTAGCAGAAAAAGATGGTGACAAAGAAGAAGCTAATGCAATCATTGCGGCTTCTGAACCACAACGTGCTGCTTTGGAAAGTCCAAAAGTCTCTTTAAAAGTTTATCCAGATATTCCACACCACTATAATCGCCATGTGCAAAAATGGTTGGACTATTTCCAAGGCAGAGGTGCTCCTCATATGCAACGTTACCTTGAGAGATCTGGTCGCTACTTACCAGCGATGCAAAAGATCTTAAAGGAAAACGGAATGCCTGAGGATCTAGTTTACATTGCACTCATTGAATCTGGATTTGGATTTTCTGCAAGGTCGCATGCGGGTGCGGTAGGGTATTGGCAGTTTATCGCTCCAACAGGCAGACGTTATGACCTTGCGATCAATTCTCTCATCGATGAAAGAAAAGATCCTTACAAATCGACAATGGCTGCAGTGAAGTATTTTAGAAGCTTATATAATGTTTTCGGCAATTGGTATTTTGCTTTTGCAGCTTATAACGGTGGTGAAAACAGAATGTTCAGAGTTCTTATGAAGCACGATTCACGTGATTTCTGGGCGATTGCAGAAACTAAAAGAATGCTTCCTAAAGAGACTGTAAACTATATTCCAAAATACCTAGCAGCTAGAATGATTGCAAAAAACCCAGAGAGATATGGATTTAAAAACCTGGTATATCATGAACCGCTTTCTTATTCAGAGGTGGTTGCAAGCCAAACGGTAAATCTTAAGACATTGGCAAGCGAACTCGGCGTAGATTATGAAGATATGAGACTTTTGAACCCTCAATACAATACAGAGTTTGCACCTAACTTCAATGGTCAGTCTCTAGTGTTGAGAGTGCCAAAGAACCTTTCACAAAAGGCGACTGTTGCTCTTTCAAAGAGTTACGTGACAAATGCTAGAGCAATTGCTCAGGTTCGCTCTAACGAAACTTACAGATACAAAGTCCGACGTGGCGATAATCTTTCATTAATTGCTAAAAGACATGGTACTACGGTTGCAAAACTAAGATCTTTGAATTCAAGAGTTGACCGTCGCGGGAACTTAAGAGTGGGGCAATATCTCAATGTTCCTGAACGAGCTAGCCAAAAGCAAATTCTAAAGGATTTAAGAAAGGGCACTAAAGAGCAAAGAACGGCCAATCGAAAGCCTCAAAGCTCAAAGAAAATTAAAAGAAGTAGTAAAAAAGTAGTTATCGTAAGACGAGGAGAGACTCTGACTTCGATTGCAAGGAAACATAAAGTTTCTCTTTCAAGCATTCTTTCGGCAAATGATTTGAGTAGGAAATCTAAACTTCTTGCAGGAGCTAAGTTGATCATTCCTGATTGACTATTATAATCTTTCAAAAGACGTAAAGAAAAAGGCAGCATGAAGCTGCCTTTTTTGTTTTATTTATACAATGAAATGTGTCCTTTAAAGATAGCCCAGATCAGTGAAAGGTTTTCTTTGCAGCTTCAAACGCTTGAAGTAGTTCTTTCCAAGCTTTTTCAAATCCGATTTTCATTTCATCCTTAGCAAGGACACCTTTATCTTTTAGCTTTTGCATCTTATTTGCAGCTTCAGAATATTTAATTTCAAGGTCATTCACTCGAGCAGAAGCTTCTGTTTGAAGGTCCGAGCGTAAGCGAGTCACTTTGGATTTGAACTCATCTAGCTTTTGTGACCATTCGTTCATTTGCGAATCATAATTCTCATAGGAATTCGAAATTGGCGGAGTCTTCTTCGAAGATTTCTTTTCCTTAGGAGTAGAAGTTTTTGTAACTTGTGACATAAAATACCTCCCTTTCATCATGCATTTCATATGCCTGATATTAATAGAATCGGCGGTATTTACTAAAAGAACAATACTAGGTAAGAATTATGGCGATAATCACACATTCGGACCTGCATCATTGTATTCAAATTTACATGAGTGAAAAAAATTTAAACAAATTTTCTTTGGATTTTTTCAGCAAGTTCCATGAAAACTTTTGACTCAGCACATTCTGGTCTTGAATGAACAATCGGAATTCCGATTTCACATCCCATTGAGGTGTTGGGCGTAAATGGAATTTCGGCTAACTTTTCCATTTCATTTTCTTGGATATATTTGTCTAGCTCACCCTTTGGAAATAGCCCCATACGCTCGCCATTGGGAGCAAGGTAGTAAGACATATTCTCAATGATACCAAACACAGGGATATTAAGTTTCTTGAACATATCCAGCGATCGAGTGACATCAATTAACGCGATATTTTGAGGAGTCGTTACACTGATTGCTGCAGACATTGGAACCTTTTGACATAGGGTCAACTGCACATCGCCTGTGCCCGGTGGAAGATCCACAAGTAGGTAATCAAGCTCACCCCAATTCACATCCCTTAGGAGCTGCTCCATCGCCTTAAAGAGCATGGGACCTCTCCAGATTAAGGCTTGGTTGTCTTCGACGAGCAGGCCCATGCTCATTGTTTTAACGTTGTAGCGTTCAACGGGCTCGATCTTGTTGTTTGCATTTACAGGAGGAGTTTGATTTAGGATTCCGAACATTCGCGGTATAGATGGACCGTAAATGTCCGCATCTAATAGACCAACTTTTGCACCGTTTTTAGCAAGCGCTACGGCCAAG
>JAEYZS010000107.1 GCA_023427925.1 Pseudomonadota bacterium
GTATTAGCTACGTCTTTTCAAGAAATGGACTCCAGTGTAGAAAGAATAAGTGCTAACGCAGCAAATGTACTTTATCAGATGGAGCTGCATCAAGGAATACCTAGCGACGAACAGCTCAAAAAATTAGCCAAAGATCTTCACATTTCTCACTTCTACGTTGCGGACAATACTGGCTATTTTATTAGAAATACTGACATTCCACCTGAGCAAAGAATAAACAAATTATATGATTTTTGCGAAGACTATCGAGGGCTATTAACAGGAAAATATACAATTCAACAAACCCCAATATTACCTAGCGACCCCTACACAGGGCCATATAAATTTACTATGATTCCTAACCACGACAAGACCAAAATTCTAGAGGTTGGTTATCACATGTCATACATCGCAGATACGCTGAAAAGAGTTGTTTACTCCGACAAGAATATTGAAAACATCGGTTTCTTTTCCCCAAATGGTTTTGAGTAATTAAAACAAACAATTTAGATCAACGCATAGAAATTGATGGCAGAGATGAATTTGCAAACTTAGCGATAAACTTTAACAAGATGACCTCAACCCTTAAAAGCCACCAAAGAGAACTCGTTAAGCGGGAGAAGGATAAAACAATTTCTGATATCGCTATCCAAGTTGCTCACGACATCAGATCTCCTGTTATGGCTTTAAATGCAATCGTTGAAAGCGTAGGTGATAATATTGATGGGAAGGTAAAAAAGTTATTGTCCCAAACTTCTACCAGAATCAATGGCATCGCTAATGATTTACTTAAACAAAGTAAAATACGATTTGACGATCAGCCTGCAAGGGAGAATATCTCTGAATTAATTCGTAATGTGATAAGAGAAAAGCAAAGTGAAGTTTCTAAAACGATAGTGATAATTGACAATGTTGGATCATTTGATATTCATCTAAGCAACTCAAAATCAGTTCAGCTGCAAAGAATCCTTTCTAATTTGATAAACAACTCTATTGAAGCAAGCTCTAACAACGTTAACTCCATTGAGGTTAAGCTAACAATAAATAAAACCTTAATTAATATAAATGTAAATGATGCCGGAATTGGTATAAATGAGTCTGTTCTTCAAAAAGTTGCTCAAAGAGGCTTTACATTCGGAAAATCAAACGGAAATGGCCTGGGACTTGCCTATGCTCGAGAGGCAGTCGAGTCCTGGGGAGGTAAATTTCAAATTACTTCTGTCGAAGAAAAAGGTACCTCAATAATATTAGAGTTCCCTATTTGACAAAGCATATTCTTTCGCAAAGTAAGTAAGAATCACGTCTGCTCCGGCTCTGCGAATGGAAGTCAGAATTTCCGTCATCACTTTTGTTCCGTCGATCCAACCGTTTTGGGATGCAGCCTTCACCATCGCATATTCTCCGCTCACATTGTAAGCTGCAATTGGTATATCAAAATTTTGTTTCAAATCAGAAATCACATCAAGATATGCAAGTGCAGGCTTTACCATTAGAAAGTCTGCTCCCTCTGCAACGTCTAGTCTCGCTTCCCTAAAAGCTTCTCTCTTATTTGCAAAATCCATTTGATATGTCTTTTTGTCTCCAAATTTTGGAGCAGAGCTTAGTGCATCTCTGAACGGGCCATAAAAACCAGAAGCGTACTTTGCGGAGTAAGCCATTATGGAAACTTGTTGGAAGCCGTTTTCATCAAGAGCTTGACGAATATAGCCCACTCGTCCGTCCATCATATCACTAGGGGCAACAATATCCGCACCGCTTGAAGCTTGAGCAAGCGACATTTTAGCTAAAACTTCTAAAGTCTCATCATTTAAGATAACTCCATTTTCTACAAGGCCGTCATGTCCATCGGTGCTATATGGATCCATCGCCACATCGGTGATAACACAAGCTTCTGGAAATTTATGTTTAATCGTCTTGACCGTCTTCAAATAAAGCGAATTGGGATTAAAACTTTCAGAAGCTTTTTTGTCTTTTAGGGAATCTTCAACACATGGGAATAGAGCAAAAGATTTTACTCCTAATTCCATACACGCTTCTATTTCTTTAAAAAGCTCATCTTGAGAAAATCTAAAAATTCCTGGCATAGATTGGATTTCTGTTTTATCAGAGCCGTCTTTTACGAATAAAGGATATATTAAATTCTTAACCGAAAGATGAGTTTCACTCATCATGTCTCTAATAACTTGAGATTTCCTATTACGACGTGGTCTTTCAATCACTATTCTAGCCTCGCTTTTGTATGCATCATAAATTCTTGCCTAGTTTTTTCATCTTCTCTGAATTCTCCTCGTAGATCGCAAGTTAAGGTTGTAGAGTTTACGTCTTCAACGCCTCTTGAAATCACACAGTAATGTTTTGCATCGATCATCACTGCAACATGGGGAGTGTCTAAAACATAACTTAAGCAGTCTGCAATTTGCTTTGTGAGTCGCTCCTGAACCTGAGGTCTTTGTGAAAAGTATTTTGCAATTCTATTGATTTTAGATAATCCAATGACTCTTTTATTTGGAATATATGCAATGTTTGCTTTACCTTGAATGGTTACGAAATGATGCTCACAAAAGGAAATCACGTTCACATCTTTCACTACTATCATTTGATCGTATTGCATTTCGTTTTCAATGACCGAAATTCTCGGGAAGTTTTCGGTCTTTAAACCTGAAAAAATTTCGTTCACATACATTTTCGCAACTCTATGGGGACTTTTTCGGAGGGAGTCATTGGAAAGATCTAGCCCTAGAATTTCCATTATAGATCTAAAATGTTCGGAAATTTTTTGGACTTTTTCCTCATCAGAAAGCTGAGATTCCTTATAGGGAGTAGGCCTCGTGTTTGACAGGATATCTCTTGCGTCAAACTGTATTTCTTTCTCTTGGTTTTTATCCATTTTTCCATCCCTTTATAGCTGAAATGTATAAGAGTGTGTGATATCAGTATGTCATGCAAACGTCAAAATTATCTCAACCTTTATCGTTAAAGATCGGCCCATATGACTTAAAGGCCATTCCAACTGGTGAATTCGGCTTAGACGGAGGGGCGATGTTCGGGACAGTTCCAAAAGTTTTGTGGGAAAAGCAGATTCCGCCTGATGAATTGAATCGCATTCCAATGGAGGCTCGTGCCTTACTTCTAAAAAGTTCAGATAGGAATGTTTTAATTGATACTGGAAATGGATCTGACTTTATTGAAAAACATGGAGAGAAGTTAGGCTCTAAGTTTGCTCAGATGTATGGTGTGAATGAAAGCGGTCCTAGTCTCCTTAAATCCTTAAACTCTGCAGGCTTAAATCCTGAAGATATTACCGACGTGATTCTCACTCACCTTCATTTTGATCATGCCGGAGGAGCGACTTGCGCAAAAGATGGGAATATTATTCCAACATTTCCAAATGCAAGGTATTACATTCAACGCTCCAATCTCGAGACAGCAAGGAATCCAAATATCCGCGAAAAAGCAAGCTATCTAAAGCCAAATTTTGAACCCCTAGTAGAAGCAGGTGTATTGGAAATTTTGGATGGCAACACAGTAAATATCCTGCCGAATATTAGTGTTTTGGTCAGTAACGGTCATACTCAAGGCCAACAAGTCGTTCAAATCTCTGATGATAAAAACGGCGTTTTCTATGCTGCCGATGTCATCCCAACAAGTAGCCATGTCAGATCTGCCTGGGTAATGGGCTATGATCTCGATCCCCTTACAATCATTAAGGAAAAACGGGAAATATTGACTCAAGCCGCAGAAAAAAGCTGGTATATTTACTATGAGCACGACCCATTTTGTGACCTCTCGGCCATAGAATCAGAAAAAGATGATTTTAAGGTAAAGGAACGATTCCACTTATCTTGACAACACTGGCCTAAAACCATTAAAACAATATTTCGTTTAAAACGGTTCCGTAGCTCAGCTGGATAGAGCAACTGCCTTCTAAGCAGTAGGTCCCACGTTCGAATCGTGGCGGAATCGCCAATTTTTTTCCAGTAAGTCAAAACCACTTTGCAATATTTCGAGGTCTCATACGATTCGTAACGTCTGAGGCGTTAGCCTCACCTCGTTCGACAAAAGTATCAGGAGGATACTTTTGGACCGCGAAGGCGGCCTCCGAAGGAGGTTGTTCGCAGGACGCGAACAATCCATCGTGGCGGAATCGCCAATTTTTTTCTAGTAAGTCAAAACCACTTTGTAATATATCGAAGCCACATACGATTCGTAACGTCTGAGGCGTTAGCCTCACCTCGTTCGACAAAAGTATCAGGAGGATACTTTTGGACCGCGAAGGCGCTCACCTGTCTCAACTTGAGACACCACTGAAGAAATACCGTCTTATTCCGATAAATAGTTATGAGGTTCGATCTGTTAAAAGCTCCACTTTCTATTGTTGCTATTGTCGCTATAATAATATTTTTTCAAAACTGTTCTCCCATGAACGTAACTAACTCAAGTAAAATCTCGTCAGAAGATCTATCTAATACACTCATAGTAGCATTTGGCGATAGTCTCACTCGCGGTGCCAATCCTAAAAACCCTGCAAATACTGGAATCAAAGGCTATGTCCCATTTCTTGAAGCCAAATTTCCTAACACCCATTTTTTAAATTGCGGTATTGGTGGACAGACTACCTCAGACGCAAAACGAAGGTACATTGAAGTATTAGACGGAGATTATACAAACTGTACACAAGATACTGTGGATACCATAAATACTGCTGCATTCTACAACTACGATTCATACAACGGACAAAGGCCAAATCAAATCCTACTTTGGCTTGGTACGAATGATGTTCTTAAAAATACTCCACAACAAAGAGAAAGCATTGCAAATCTAAGATATTTTCTACAAGAAGCAAAGAAAAGGAAAATCAAGGTCACAATGAGCAACCTACCTCCTTATGGGAATGTCGTTGGTTTTGCAAGCATGACTACCGACCGAAATGGCGCAATCCTAAATCGCATTAAGACATTTAATAATTTGATCGAGCAGGTCGCATCGGAGCTTGAGATTACCGTTATTGATACTCACTCATTGTTTAAAAATAATTTTCAACAGTACACTTGGGACCAAATTCATCTGAATAGTCACGCATATCTATTGGTTTCTGCCCTCTGGGAAAATGCTCTCCGGTATAATAATGGCAAGCCGCTCTTTAACGACACAACTTGTTCGGTTGCAACTGGTCATCGTATATCTAGTGGTGTAGCAGTTTGTTCGTGCGCATCGGGGAATCAAGGAACTGTTTACATGTGTGTAAATGGAGAGCCTCAAGAAGTCTTTAAGTTAAACCAAAGCTGTGTCTTTGCAACAGACAATCACGAGTTTATTTCTCATCATTGCACGAGCTCATAATGGTTAGTGAAACCCACTCATTGAACGAAATTGTTT
>JAEYZS010000158.1 GCA_023427925.1 Pseudomonadota bacterium
TCCTAAAGATTTGGACATTTTGTGCGCACCAAAATTAATAAAATTCCAATGCATCCAATATCTCACAAAGGGCTTTCCTGAAGCCGCTTCACTTTGAGCAATTTCATTTTCATGATGAGGGAAAATCTAATCAATGCCTCCACCATGGATATCGAATGTCTCACCTAAAAGAGCCTTAGACATTGCCGAACATTCGATATGCCACCCTGGTCGTCCTTTGCCCCATGGCGAATCCCATGACGGCTCGCCTGGCTTTGCAGGCTTCCATAGAGTAAAATCCAGTGGATCTTTTTTCTTGTCAGAAATCTCAACTCGAATCCCAGACTGAAGCTCTTCAAGATTTTTTCCGCTCAGCTTTCCGTAATTTTCAAATGACTTAATTGAATAAATCACTTCGCCATCAGAAGCGACATAAGCCTTTCCATTATCAATAATTCTTTGAATCATTTGAATGATATCGTCCATGTGCTCGGTCACACGAGGATGATGAACATGCTTCGTGATTGAAAGGTTATTGTAATCTTCTTTATAAGCACTAATATATTTTTCAGCAATTTCCTCTGAAGTTGTTTTTTCGGTATTCGCACGATTAATGATCTTGTCGTCTACATCAGTATAATTCGTTACGTAGGTCGTTTTATAACCCAATTTCTGTAACCAGTTTTGAACAAGGTTAAAGAAAATGGGACCTCTAAAGTTTCCAACATGAAGAAGATCATAAACCGTCGGTCCGCACGAATACATTTTCACTTCGCCTGGAACTAGGGGTTCAAATTTTTCTTTTTTTCTTGTCGCTGTATTGTAAATGTATAAACTCACATTTTCTCCACTATTTATAACGCAAAGCTAGACAAAAGGTGCGGCTCACCTTTAGAGCTTGGCTAAGCATTTTTCTGCTCGTTGAATGAGTGCTTTTTTATCTAGAAGCGGGACCAAGAGTTTAAGCTCAGTTCCGTGTGGCTTTCCAATCACACACACTCTCATTGGCATAAACAAAAACTTTCCTTTTTGACCTGACTTTTCTTTAACTTTATTTTGTAATTCACCAAATTCTGCTTCCGTCACCACATCATGTGGATGCTCATTTAATGAGTGAATCCATGCTTCAATGACAGGCTTTGCTTCTTTCCATTGAATTGTCTCAAGACCCTCTTGGGTTAAATCAAAAAACGCATCATCTAAAAGTTTAAACAGATTTACACCGTCTAAGAATGTCTCCATCGAAGACTTTAGTGTCTCTACGGCGAGCTGTTGCCAAGCCGGATCTTTTTTATATTCAACACTGTTTTCTTCTAAATAGACTTTTAGCCTTTCCCAAAGCTCCGCCGAAGGCAATGAACGTAAGTGAGTCGCATTGACCCATGTGAATTTCTTAAGATCAAAAACCGCACTTGAAGGAACCATTCTATCCAAATCAAATTGCTTAATTAACTCTTCAACACTTAAAATCTCGTCACCTTTTGGAGAGCTCCACCCAAGAAGAGCGATAAAGTTAAGAAGTGCTTCAGAGAGATAGCCCTTGTTTTTAAACTCATTACATGAAGTTGCCCCATGCCTTTTTGAGAGCTTTTGTTTATCTTCACCCAGAATAATAGAAAGATGCCCAAACTCAGGAATCTTTTCGTTGAGTGCTTCATAGAGCATGATTTGTCGCAAAGTGTTTGGAAGATGTTCTTCTGCTCTTAAAACATGAGTGATCTTCATTAGAGCATCATCCACAGTACAACAGAAGTTATAAACCGGCATACCGTCGGATCTTAGAATAATAAAATCTCCAACCATGCCCGCCGGAAAGGTGACTTCGTTTCGAATGATGTCTTTAAAAGTGACAGCTTTTGTTGGATCGACTTTAAATCGAACCGTAGACGTTGCGCCCGTTTTTATCTTAGCTCGAGATTCTTCGATATTTAATGCCCTACACTTTCCATCGTAATGAGGAGGTCGGCCTTCTTTCTTAGCAATTTCTTTTTTCTCTTCCAATTCTTGATCCGTACAGAAGCAGTAGTAAGCTTTGCCGGCATCGATGATTTCTTCAGATTTTTCTTTATAGATATGAAGTCTTTCACTTTGTCGATAAGGCCCATAAGGGCCACCGATATCGTAACCTTCATCCCAAGTGAGGCCCAACCACCTTAAGTCAGAAATCTGCATATTAAGAGCGTCTTCTGTTGAGCGTGCTTGATCTGTGTCTTCGATTCTAAGGATAAACTTCCCGCCTTTTTTCTTTGCGTAAAGCCAGTTGTAAAGAGCAGTGCGTGCGCCACCAACATGCAAGTAACCAGTTGGAGATGGTGCAAATCGGACTCTCACTTCACTAGAAGAATTTGGGGAAGACGACATATATACCTCTATTTATTAGACTTTCGAAATAATCCATTAAAATATCACTTGAACGACGGCCTGTCACTTGGCAACCTAAGACCATGGACGCACTTCAATACCTTCAGCTCAAAAAATTCAAGCCCGGGGACACTCTCTTTTCCGAAGGCGACGCCACAAGCTTCTTTTATATTATTGAATCTGGGGACGTTGAAATCTTTGTAAAGCCCAATGGTCAAAAGGTCGTCTTAAATGTCGTGTCTAATGGCGGCTGTATTGGGGAGTTTGCCTTTATTACCAAAAAGCCCCGAACTGCATCGGCCCAGGCCATTACACATGTTTCAGCCTATGAAGTATCCGAAGAAGGGTATCAAAAGCTCATGGGAGATCTTCCAGAATGGGCACAGAGTATGATTCTGAGTCTCGTTCAGCGCTTAGCAGATTCGACAGAATTGATTAAAAAATACTCTACCGACAGCGAAGCAGACGACCAAACTACTTCCGTTATATATGGCAGAAGTCTTCACGGTAGAAAATCCGAAGAAGATTAAATTAAAGTCCGAAGATTTGTTTAATTTCAGATTCTACAGACTGCTCTTCACTCGTTGTAGAAAGAGAAAGTTCTTTTATAAGAAGGGTTCTCGCTTGATCCAAAAGCTTTCTCTCACCAAACGACAACTCCTTGTCGAGCTTCAATAAGAAAAGGTCTCTTAGAACTTCAGCGATTTCAAAGATTGAACCTGTTTTGATTTTTTCCATGTATTCGCGGTATCTGCGATTCCATGTTTGATTATCGATCTTAATGTCAGTTTTCTTAAGAATATCAAAGACTTCCTGAGCTTCCTTAGACGTAATAATAGGTCTCAAGCCCGAACTCTTTGCGCTACTTTTTGGAACCATAATCTTAGCGCCAGTTTCAAGGATGCGGATCGAATAAAAAGTTGTCTGTATTCCCCCGTAATTCTTAGTTTCGATGGCACAGATCTCGCCAACGCCATGGGAAGGGTAAACAGCATTATCACCAACTTTAAACTCCATTAAAACCTCTCCTCATCTTAGAAACGGGATTTATCTTTACCAACTAGGATGTAAACTGATTTATGAACGTCTTGGTTTTATAGCATTTTTGACACAGGGAAGCAACAATATCCTCTATATAACGCAATAGAGGATATTGTTTACAGAATTTGACTATTAATTGTCCTGATTTTTTACAAAGCTAACGAGTAAAGCATATGGCTGCTTGCCATTTTTGCCCTGAGGAATGTTTTTCCCTACCACAGAAACTTTGTATGAACCTTCTACAAGGTCAGTGATTTCAATAGTTTCAGCGTTGTTCGTGCTATCAGCTTTAGAGAATACGCTACCATCTGGAGCTGTGATTCTTAAATCTAGATCGTTAACAAGAGTCTTACCAGCAGAAGCTGCCGCTGGAGCATCTGTGTAAACAAGCGTTGCTTTCAGAACATGTCCATTAGCAACTCTGAATTCAGTAGAATTCACGTTAACATCAGCAGTCTCACCAGTGCCAACACCTGAAGTGTTATCTATGATTTTGGCATGACCCAATCTTGTTGCAGCATCCATATCTACACGTCCGTAACCTTGTTGGTTGTTTGGACCTTTTTGTTGAATCTCTTGCCCAGCTCCTTTTCCGAATTGGCCAGGGAAAAGATCATATGCTGTATGCATTAGCGTTGCTTTTACGATTGCAGCAGATGGACTTGATAAACCTTGATTCAACAAATACTCACGAATAACCGCAGCACTTCCCGCTGTTAATGGAGTCGCCATCGACGTACCGCCAGCCCAAGAATAGTGTTGGTTGTAGATACCCCAAAGCTTTGTCGCTTTTGGATCACGAGATTGTAAGCTCACGATGTTTGTACCTGGAGCTACAACATCAGGCTTAATTCTTCGGTCATTTGTTGGACCACGTGAAGAGAAACAAGCAATACCGTTTGGATCGTTTGAAAGCTTGTCTGACTTAACAGGCTCAACTCCCCATTTTTGATCGCCACCGTTCATCTCACCACAAGCTTTTTGTCTACCGCCTTCGAACATATAGTTTTCAGAAGCGCCCACTGTTAAAGTGTTTTTTGCAGTTCCCGGAGATGATACAGATCCAAGATCAATCACACCATCACGGTTTTTATCTTCTCCGCTGTTACCAGCCGCAAAAATAACAAGTAGATCTGGATTTTCCCACATCGCTTGGTCAACCGTAGCTGCAAAGTTATCATAAGCACCTAGGTTTTGAACTGCACCCCAAGAGTTGGTGTGAATTCTTGCACCCTTATTGTAAGCGCTTTTAAACATTCCACCTAGATCTTGTGGAACCATAATATTGTTAAATAGCATGCTCCACATACCTTGAGCATAGAATTGCGCATTGTACGCTCCACCTTTAATAAGTCCTTGAGAAAGAACACCACGGCTTGCAACTGAACCTGCAACGTGAGTTCCGTGACCTTGTGGATCTGACCATCCCATTCCACCAAGCATCGCTACAGATTCACCACCAATTACGGCACCTTGTAAATCAGAGTGGATATTTGATGTGCTTCCTGTATCTAGACCTGTGTCGGCCATTGCAACGACTTGTCCACGACCGGTAAACCCACGGTCCCAAGCTGCATCAAAATTCATTACTTTTGTTCCAGATTCGTAACCAGTCTTAGTTTCACCTAAGTTATCGTTCTCTGGTGCACGTTTTTCATCTTCCGTGTCTACGTCCATATCGAATGTTTTGATCTCCGGCTGAACTTGAATGAATTCAACTCCATCAACATTTGCGATCTCTAGAGCTTTTAATTTTGTAGCTTCAACAGCAATGTATCTGTTGCTTGCAACTAAAACGTTCACGCTATCGATTTTAGCAATGCGAGCTTGAACTTGTGCAAGGTCAGCTTTTGGAAGAAGTCTTAAGTTAAGTACAACTTTTCCTTCGCCATCAAAAATGCTCATGGATTGAAGCTCTTCGCTCAATTTCCACTCGCTTGCGTATGGAGCAATTTCGTAAACTCTAGAATTTCTGTTTTTAAACTCAACAGCCTTAGAGTAGCTCCCTGTTACGATGTATGCATCATCAGGAAGATATTGAAGAACTTCAAAGCCTTGAGCTTTTAAATCCTTTTGATCTTGTTGTGTAATTACGTTTTCAAATTGAATAACAAAATACTTTGAACCTTGAGCAGCGTTCCCCAACGACATTGCAGAACTTAATGCATATTCCTTCAAGTCCACATTGGATTGTTTCAATTTTAGTTCTTTAGCTTCAGCAAAAAACGCTAATCCGAAAACTAACGTCAATACTACTAACAGTTGTTTCATGATCCCCCCTTGGAATGTGGTCAAAAACTCACTTGTGCTTTTTGACCCACCAATCAGATCACGAAATAAGCATTTCACAAGAAATATTTGTAAAAACTGCAATATTAACGCATCTACGCAATGGTAAAAATGAAATAGATTGCTTAAGGGATGAGCTATCCGACAGTGATAAGAGCCTGTGGGCCGTGAATTTTCATGATTTGGTCTTTGAGAGTTTTGTTCTCTGGTTTCGATAAATTGGGATCATTGTTGATGATATCAAAGGCAACTTCTCTTGCTTTCATTAACACATCAAGATCTCGCACGAGATTGCCCATCTTAAAACCTGGAAGACCAGATTGCTTTGATCCCATAAATTCACCGGGACCTCTGAACTCTAAGTCTTTTTCAGCGATTTTAAACCCGTCGCTCGTCTCAGCCATGATTGATGTTCGCTCGTAGCCTTCTTCACTCACCGCATATCCTAACATCAATACACAATAACTTTTGTGAGCGCCTCTCCCTACGCGACCCCTTAGCTGATGAAGTTGCGAAAGACCAAACCTCTCGGAATGCTCAATAATCATTATGTTGGCATTAGGGACATCCACTCCGACTTCGATCACTGTTGTAGCTACTAAAATTTGAATTTTATTGAGTCGGAATTCTTCCATTACCAAATCTTTTTCTGCAGTCTTCATTTTCCCATGCAAGAGCCCAACCTTATACTCTGGGAATCTGGCGCTTATGGTTTCAAAGGCAGTGACCGCATCTTTTAAATCCATTTTTTCTGATTCTTCTACTAATGGATAAACGACATAGGCTTGTCTTCCTCTTTTTAATTGATCTCTTACAAACTCAAAAACCTGAGGAGCTTTATTTTGCCGAACCACCCGAGTTGTAATCGGAGAGCGGCCTTTTGGAAGTTCATTTATAATAGAGCACTGGAGATCGCCATAAACCGTCAGCGCAAGAGTTCTCGGTATTGGAGTTGCTGTCATCAAGAGAAAATGAGGAGAATAACCTTTTTGCTTGAGCCTTTGTCTCTGGACAACACCAAATCTATGCTGTTCATCAACGATTGCAAGTGCGAGATTTTTAAAATCAACTCCCTCTTGAATAAGGGCATGTGTTCCAATT
>JAEYZS010000223.1 GCA_023427925.1 Pseudomonadota bacterium
CTACTAGTGCATGGGCAAAACCAATGTCACCTCTTAGAAAAAAGCCATCACCTACGTTTTTACCAAAGAAGCGCATTGCGCTAAAGCCAGTTAAGTAAGTGTAAAGTGCCACGTGTCCACTAGGGCCCGTTAGCTTATTACCTGCTACATTCATGGCAACTCCCATAATTGACTTATGATCAGAACTCGGTACGTAAAACCCAAAGATATCCATATTAAGAAAAGTTGATTCACTCATGGATGGCTCACTTTTCAACTCATCGTATATCATTCCAGCATCTCCAGAGTAATTCTCTTTTGAAAAACCAATACCCCACAAAAAATACCAGTCTTCGTTTAGCGTCGGCAAATTTTCATGTCTGTCGCGCTCGACAGGTGGAAGCTCTTGAGAGACCGGCACAAAGACTTCTGGTTGAGGCTGCGGATGAACTGGTGCTGCGATCTGAGGAGCTGAAATGGCTTCCTGAGGCGATTGAGTATTGCTCGTTTGTTCAGGCCCTTCTTTTGTTTCTGTAACTTGAGTCTTACGAATTATTTTCCCTTCAGCATCGAACTCTTCTGTTACCGTAGTTACAACCACCTTCTTGACCACTCTTTCCTGCGCGTTGGAGGTTGAAATGACAGCTAGACTTAATACTATAAACACCAACTGAAAATTAATCATTTTGCTAATCCTTTAAATAAAATCTGTTACCTTCTCTCGGGTAAAGTTAATAAAGAGTTAACAAAAAATATTAAAACTAGATCAAATGAGAGCATTACTCCACGCAACGTGCGAAGTGAGGTTTTTTCTAATAGTTTGCAGGTTGTTTTAACTAAGGGATTTTCGTTCGAATCAAGACGTGAGATCTTGAAAACCGCAGTGTACTTTCAGTACGTGAGGATTTTCAAGACCGCAAGCAACTTAGAGTTAAGCCAAAAGATCAAGCTAAATGCCGGAGGAGAGGCGTTCTTCGTCATCTAGTACCGACTGTATCCCACCCTTCAACTGCGGTCTGTATGCTAGATCTTGAATGCCATAGATGAAGTTCGATCCATTTTTACCTGCAACTTGCCACTCTGGCCCCATACGAATGGCGTCTACAGGACAAGCTTCTTCGCAGAATCCGCAGAATACACATCTCAACATATCAATCTCATAAGAGATTGGGTATTTTTCTACCTTTGGATCTTCGTGCTCACTTGCTACGATCGTAATGCAAGTTGCTGGGCAATTGGTCGCACAAAGCATACATGCAGTACATCTGAGACTTCCATCTTTTTTAGTAGTGAGGATGTGCGTCCCTTTGAATCTTGGAGAATATTCGTACTTCTCCTCAGGATAATTCAGAGTGAGCATTTTGTCTTTGTTAGCAAGGTTTTTAACCAAGTTCTTAATAGTGATTCCTAGTCCGACAAAAATACCCGGTAAATACCACGATGATAATTTATTTGGTTTAGCTACTTCACTCATGGAGCCACCTCTTCTACTCTTGCATTTTCAAAACCGACTGCAGCCTTGCCTGAGAACAATTGAGTCGCATCGCTAAGAGTTAATGCTTCGGAAACAACAGTTACACCTTTTTTGATTTTCTGTTCTTTGCCGGCAAAGTTAATGAATGTTCCGCTTTTTTCAGTGTAAGACTTCATAGGTATAACGAAATTCGCTTGCTCAAATAGAGCATTTCTTCCTGAAGTCATCCAAACAAGAGTGTCCGCCTTGTTGAGTCTTGTAAAAACACTCTCAAGATCAGGGTAAGCAGTTTGGATTTCAGGACCTGCAACGACGATAGTTTTGATTTTTCCAGCCTCAATGCCTTCAAAAACTTCGTTCCAAGGTTTTACTTTTACCCCTTCATCAGCCAATGCTTTTAATAGCCCCTTAGTATTTGGGTTGTTGTCTCCTCTATACAATAGGCCGTCAAAGTCATTGAGCTTATCTGGATTGTTGATCCAGTGATAGAACTGAGTAATACCTTTTGATTTAAAGAAAGAAACAAAGTCTTTGTATTCTTCAACTGTGTATTGACCTGTCAACACCACAGCGACAGATTCTGCTTTTTGAGAGTTTAAATGCTGAGAAACTTCAAGAGCAATTTTCCCTGCAAAATCATACGAAGGAGAATCTGAGTTTCTCATTCCTTTAACTTGTCTTGATTCTTTATTTACAAACTTATAAATGTCGCGACCCACATCACACATCCAGTAACCGTTTACATCTGGATTATGATTTGGTCTTACTCTATAAAGTCCATTTTCGTTGAAATATACTTTAACGTTACAGCCCGTAGAGCAGCCGTTACAGACAGTATCAAAATCTTTTAGATACCAAACTCTTTGACGGAATCTAAAGTCCTTAGAGGTCAATGCCCCTACAGGACAAATATCTACGGTGTTTAAAGCGTAGTTATTTTCAACAGGTTTACCGTCAACCGTTCCAATTTCGGAGTGGTCACCGCGATTAAAAATTCCAAATTCATTTGTCTTAGAAACTTCTTCTGTGAATCTCACACAACGAGAACAAAGAATACATCTTTCTGAATCCAACACAATTTTAGATCCGAGATCAACCACCTTAGCTTTTTTAACTTTGTGTTCCGCCATGCCCGGCTCGTACTTACCATATTGCATGTAGTATTCTTGAAGTCCACACTCCCCTGCTTGGTCACAAATTGGACAATCGAGCGGGTGATTGATCAAATGAAATCCAAGTGTCCACTCGACAGACTCTTTTACTTTTACTGAAGTATTGTTGATCTTCATGCCTTCGGCGACTGTCGTATTACATGCGATCTGTAGTCTTGGGTTACCTTCAATCTCAACCATACACATTCTGCATACCCCAGCAATTGATAATCCTGGGTGCCAGCAATAGTGAGCAATGTTCTCTTTTGCTGTCATAAAAGCTTCAATGATTGTTGAGCCAGGTTTTACCTGAACTTCTTTACCATTAACGGTGCATTTCAACATGATGAGATCCTCTTAAATATTTTCTTTTGATCGGCTGTCCAGTAACTTTCGATCGTCCTTCTCTGATATAGAACTCAAATTCATCTCTAAACTTTTGTACAAAGCTAATCGTTGGTAGTGCCGCAGCATCAGAAAGAGCACAAATCGTGCGGCCCTTCATGTTCTGCGCAACTGTATCCAATAGCTCAATATCTTGTGGACGTCCGCGTCCTAACAAAATACTATTTACAATTTTTTCTAACCAACCGGTGCCTTCACGACAAGGAGTGCACTGTCCGCAAGATTCGTGATGATAGAAATGCAGAATCACGTTCAACATATCCACCATGCAACGAGTTTCATCCATAATAATAACAGCACCAGAACCTAACATTGTCCCTGCGGCTGCGAGATTTTCATAATCCATTGTTGCTTTGTAGGCCTCATCAGCCAACAAGACTGGCGCTGATGATCCACCGGGGATTACGGCTTTTAGTTTTTTGCCGTTTTTCATGCCACCACATTCTTTTTCGATAAGGTCTTTAAGCGGATAAGCAAGTGGCACTTCATATGTACCAGGTTTATTCACGTCACCGCTCACAGAGAATAATTTTGTTCCAGCTGATTTTTCTGTTCCGTGTTTTCTGTAAGCCTGAGCTCCATCACGAACGATGTATTTTACAGCGGCTAAGGTCTCTACGTTGTTTACGATTGTTGGCTTTGCCAAGTACCCTTGAACAGCTGGGAATGGTGGCTTAAGTTTTGGCTGACCTTTTTTACCTTCAAGAGAGGAAATCATACCTGTTTCTTCACCACAGATATAAGCACCAGCTCCAGAGTACACATCCATGTCATGGTCAAAGCCAGATCCAAGAATATTCTTACCTAAAAGACCTGCATCATACGCTTCTTGGATGGCTTTTTTAACTGTGCGATGGCATTTTGCATATTCACCACGAATATAGATATAACTTTTTTTAGAACCAATTGCGAAAGCCGAAATGATCATACCTTCAATCAATTGATGAGGAGCTCTCTCCATCATCAAACGATCTTTAAATGTTCCCGGCTCACCTTCATCGGCATTGCAAAGTAAATATCTTGGCTCTCCATTTTCAGGTAAAAAGCTCCACTTCATACCCGTTGGAAATCCTGCTCCACCACGGCCTCTTAAGCCTGAAGCTTTAACTTCTTCGATGATATCTTTTGGCTTCATCTTAAAAGCTTTCTTCAAAACATCATAGCCACCATGCTTTTTGTAACCTTCTATAGTTGCAAATTCTGGCTTGTCATAGTTCTCAGTTAAAAGTTTTACTTCTGCCATGCTCGCCCTACTTTAATTCCTTAACCAATTGGTCAAGTTTCTCGTAATTTAAATTTTCAATATAATCGTCTCTGTTGATTTGTAAAACCGGAGCTGTATCGCAAGAACCTAAACACTCTGCTCTTGAAATAGTGAACCGACCATCTTTAGTCACTTCACCGTCGTTCACTCCCAGTTTATCGCAGAGGTAATCAGCCATTTCATGCGCCCCTGCCATCGCGCAAGAGATGTTACAGCAAACTTGAATATGATGTTTTCCCACAGGCTTTTTGTTGTACATCGTATAGAAAGTGAGCACTTCATTGATTTGAGACATTGGAATGTCCATCACATCCGATAGATGCTTTACTACCTCTGGAGAAACCCAACCACCGTTTTCATCTTGAGCAATGAAAAGCGCTGGTAATACGGCTGATCTTTTTGTTTCGTATCTTGTTAATTCTTTTTTTACGGCTTCTAAGCCTTTTTGACTTAATTGAAACATTCTACCTTCCACCCAATTATCTATCTAACTCACCAGCAATTAAATTTAAGCTACCAAGAACTGCAATCACATCCGCGACCAATCCTTTATCGATCAAATGCGAGAATGATTGATAAATTGCAAAACACGGAGGACGCGCTCTCAGGCGGTAGGGCTTTGGACCTCCATCGCTGACGATATGGAATCCAAGCTCACCGTTTGCAGCTTCTGTTGCATCGTAGATTTCACCTACTGGAGGCTTAATTCCTTTAATGACCAACATAAAGTGGTTCATTAAGCCCTCAATGTTTCCATAAACATCTTTCTTCTCAGGTAACACGATGTCTTTGTCTCTGATTGTGTAATCACCTGATGGAACGTTACGTGCCACTTGGTCAATGATTCGAGTGGACTGCCTCATCTCTTCTAAACGAACGAGATATCTGTCGTAGCAGTCGCCCGTTGTTCCAGTTGGGATATCAAAATCGAGTTGATCGTAACCATAATATGGTTCTGCTTTTCTCAAATCCAAACCAAGACCGGCAGCTCTTAAACATGGACCTGTGTAACCAAACTGAATAGCATCGTCGAGAGAAATGCCCCCAACTCCCTTGGTTCTTTGAATCCAAATTTTATTGTTTGTTAAAAGCTTATCGATTTCGTTAATACCTTTTTTGATTTCTTCGTTTACCTTTAGAACTTCTTCGTACCATCCCTTAGGAGGTTCGTTTGCAATTCCACCCACTCTTAAAAGGGAAACTGTTAAGCGTGCACCACAAAGTTTTTCAAAAAGTGAGTAGACTCTCTCTCTCAAAGCAAAGAGGTAGAAGAAGCCTGTTAGCGCGCCCAAATCTACACCGTTTGCACCCAGGCAAACAATGTGGTCAATGATTCTAGAAAGCTCTGCTAAAATCACTCTGGTAGCTTGAGCCTTTGGAGGGATTTCAACTCCCAGCATTTTTTCAACTGCTTTACAGAATCCGAGGTTATTCATTGGGGCAGAACAATAGTTCAAGCGATCAGTATACGGAATAACTTGGTTGTAAAAATGAGTCTCACCCATTTTTTCAAAACATCTGTGTAAAAATCCAAGTTCAACATTTGAGCGAGTGATTGTCTCACCATCTAGCTCCACCATCACACGAAGTGTTCCATGAGTCGCAGGGTGAGAAGGTCCAATATTGAGTGGCACTAAGTTTTTATTCGGATCTTTGATATAAGTGTCATCGTTTTCAAAATGAACGGGCAACACATCTGAACAATGCTGCTGATGATTTGGGTCATAATCTTTTCTTAATGGATGACCCTTGAAGTGATGGTGTGTAAGAATTTTTCTAAGGTAAGGATGGCCCTTAAAAATAATTCCAAACATATCATAAGCTTCTCTTTCAAACCAATTTGCGCCCTTCCACACTGAAACAATCGAATCCACGGCTTCACCGTCAGCGACTTGAGTTTTAACTCTCAAACGCTTGAATGTTTTTGTATTGAAGAGCTGATAAATAACATCAAATCTTCTCTCACGAGAAGGGTAATCAGCCCCAGTGAGATCCATCAGGAAATCAAAGCGACCAGAATCTTTTAAATGTCTCATCAAAGGCAGAATCGTTTCCTTCGGGACTTCAATAACATCATTTCCAAAATTTGAAGGGACAGATCCACCCTTATAGATAAATCCGTTGCTTTGAAATTTGTGACTTAAATCTGATTTAATTTCATCAATGTGATTCATTATACTCTTCCTTCAGATGCTTGCAAAAACTTAGGAACTTTCCAGTTGTCTTTCCATGGACGCGGCTGGTGTTTTTCAATCATATTTTGTAAAAGCATAATTCCATCCATCACCGCTTCTGGAGATGGAGGACATCCTGGAACATAAACGTCAACAGGGATAACTTTGTCGATGCCTTGTAGAACGTGATACGCACGATAGAAACCACCAGAGCTTGCACACGCTCCCATTGATAAAACGTATTTTGGTTCTAACATTTGTTCATAAATATGAACTAATACAGGAGCCATCTTTTCAGTGATCGTTCCTGCAACTATAAGTAGATCAGATTGTCTTGGAGAAAACCTAACTACTTCAGCACCAAATCGGGCAAGATCATATTTGGGACCCATGACCGACATCAATTCGATTCCGCAACATGCAGTTCCGTATGGCATAGGCCAAAGAGAGTTTTTTCTTCCCCACGCAATGATGTCATCAAGCTTCGTGGTGAATCCGCCTGTTTTTAAAAATTCTTGAGCTTGAGCTTCAAGATCTACTGTTTTTATTTGGCTGCTTGACGCAGACATAGACATGTCGTTACGCATTTCGTATCGCCTCATTAATTCTCAATTAGTTGTCAGTAAATTGGTAACACGTTTCATCTCTAGAGAAAACATAATCTTACAGAGTAAACGCACCCCGAAAAAACGCTAACTTTGCCTCGAAAAACGGCATATTTTTATTGCCTCAAATTTAATCATTTGAATCGTCGCGTCAGTATAGAATAAAAAATTCATTAGAAATCACAATTTCTCTTGGGGATTTTGGTCCATATTGGATAGCCTTAAGT
>JAEYZS010000233.1 GCA_023427925.1 Pseudomonadota bacterium
GACACATTGAGTTCATTATCAACGGCGAAAAAAGAAAAATCGGAATTACACGAGCTCATATCGAAGAAGATGCAGGCAAATCAACTCACCACGGTGAATTTACGCTTGTAAACTTAAACAGAAGCTCGGTTCCTCTATTAGAAATAGTTTCTGAACCAGATATGCGAAATCCACAAGAGGCTGCTGAATACGCTCGAAATGTAAGAGCTGTTTTAAGATATCTTGGTGTTTGTGATGGAAACCTTGAAGAAGGCTCAATGAGATGTGATTGCAATGTGAGTGTTCGAAAAAAGGGTGATACAAAGCTTGGGACCCGTACAGAGCTTAAGAATATCAACTCATTTAGATTTATCGAAAAAGCAATCCAATACGAAATTGAACGACAAATAGATTCTATTGAAGCGGGAGAGCCAATCGTTCAAGAAACGCGTTTGTACGATTCTGCCAAGAACAAAACCTTTTCGATGAGGTCAAAAGAAGAGGCTCATGATTATAGATATTTTCCCGAGCCAGATTTAATTCCGTTGAAGTTTGAAGAAGCTTACATCAGCAAGATTAAAGATAATCTTCCTGAGCTACCAATTCAAAGGGCAAATCGTTTTCAAAGCGAATACAACCTTCCTGAATATGATGCCCAACTCTTAACACTAGAAAAAGAGATGGCTGATTATTACGAGGATGTCGCAAAGGTTTCTAAAAATCCTAAACTTTCTTCAAACTGGATTATGTCTGAGCTTTTAAGAGAATTGAATAATTCTAAAAAAGAAATTGCAGATTGCCCAATTAAGGCGTCGGATCTAGGTCAAATGATCGCTATGATCGATAAAGGAACTATATCCGGAAAAATCGCAAAAACTGTTTTTGCAGAGATGTTTACAACCTGTAAAAATCCAGAGGAAATCGTAAAGAGTCAGGGTTTAACTCAAATTACAGATACTGGAGCGATTGAAAAAATCATCGATCAAGTTATGGCGGCAAACCCGGGTCAGCTCAGCGATTACAGATCTGGCAAAGATAAGCTTTTTGGATTCTTTGTGGGACAAGCAATGAAGGCATCGAAGGGACAAGCAAGTCCAGAGCTGCTCAACGAACTTCTTAAGAAAAAACTTAAGGGGTAGTGTGACAAAGGAGATAAAGTGAAAAAGGTTTCAATTGCAGTCGGAATTTTTTTGATTCTATTTATTGGAGCCCTATTACTTGCACCTTTGTTCTTTGATTTCAATTCGCAAATAAAACCCATCATTGTTGAAGCCCTGGAGAAAAACCTTGGAGCAAAAGTAACGCTTGGAGATATGTCGTTTTCTCTAATTCGCAAGGTTGGAATAAGTATTGATTCGGTTAAAATTTCTAAAGATCAACTTACGGCGGAAATTTCTGATCTAGTTATTGTGATGCCCTACTCTGTGCTTCGTAAGGCCCCGACTGAGTGGACGAATCGAATTAAAATGGACTTGAAAGCCGATGAGATAAATATAAACAATCGTCAACTCGTTCTCAAAACAATTAAGTCTCAATTTATAAAAGATAACGACAACGTAAAGCTCAAAGATACGAAGTTTTTTGTCTTTGAGGGTCGAGGGACAAGTTATCTTGATATCGATCTTTCCCAGGGTTTCAAAGCAGTTTTCGATTTTGAAGTTACCAACGGGAAGTGGCCAGCCGAAAAACTCAAAGATACATTAGCACAGAGAATCCCTAATATTCCGCGTGCACAAGAAATTATTTCCAATGCCCGCATTGATAATAATTTTGAGTCTCTTAAGGGAGATGTTTTAATCCAAGATGGTGTGACACAAATTAAAAACTTAGAAATGAACGTGCCCAAGAGCAAGCTCAATGTAAAAGGTGTTGGCACGATAAGCGCCAAAAATTATTTAAAAGCCAACGGGAATCTGATCGTCCCTTTGGAAAACATTCCAGCAGATTTAAGAAATTTTGACGGACGAGCGAAAATTCCATTTCAAGTTTTGGGAAATATTTCGAACCCGGAAATCAATTGGAAAAAGCTGATCGAGTTTGTCGTTCACGCATATTCTAAGGATGAGGGGAAAAAAATTATTAAAAAAGAAGTTGAAAAGCTAAAAGATAAATTAAAAAAAGACGAGCGATTAAAAGAGCTCATTAAGGATATTAAATTTTGAGAGTTGCAGCCATTGATCTTGGGTCCAATTCATTTTTATGTTTGATTGCTGAAAAGGACGAGCAAGGAAAGATTAGAGAAATATATGACACAATCGAATTTGTAAAATTGGGCGAGGGTGTTCACGCCAATAAGACTTTCTCAGAAGGAGCCTTAGAGCGAGCTGAAAAAGCGTTTCAAAAGTTCTCCGAGCAAATCAAAAAATACAATGTGAGTCATGTCGCATCGGTAGCTACAAGTGCAGCTCGAGATGTTTCAAACAAAGATAGATTTTTTGATCTTGGAAAGAAGTATGGAATTCCAATTGACATTATTAGCGGAGAGAACGAAGGAGACTATACATATTTAGGAGTTTTATCCGGGAGAGATAAAAAGGATTTTTGTGTGATCGACATTGGAGGAGGATCCACGGAAGTCGCTTTTATGGAAAATGACAAGATTATAGCCAAGAGCTTTAACGTAGGTTGCGTTCGCCTAACTGAGTTATTTCTAAAATCCAATCCGGAAACTCCCCAAGAAATAGAGGCTTTTAGAAAGTACCTCAGAGAGAAGTTGCCGGGGATAAATTTTGGTGGACTCGAAATGATAGCTGTCGCGGGAACCCCGACTACTCTGGCTAGTTTGCATTTAGAAAAAGACTTCGACCCAAATCTAATCGATAACTTTAAACTAAAAAAAGAACATATTCGTGAATTGATTAAGAAGCTTAATCCTCTTTCAATAGAGGATCGCCGTAAGCTCAAAGGAATTGATGCTCCTCGTGCGGATGTCATATTTGCTGGAGCATTAATCCTTGAACATGCAATGAATGTTGCTAACATAGATTTTGTGACAGTCTCTTGTCGAGGCGTAAGGTACGGATTGGCTTACAAAATGCTAGGATTAATCTAAATGAAAATTTTTTTATCCGCCGTTTTTCTTGTTTGTTTAATTTATCCTGGACTCCACTCCCAGACCTTTGGTGAGTTAAATTGTGATCTGGCGGCAAAAGCGAAATTTAAAAAAGGAAAACTCACAGTTTGCAAAAAAACTTTGGATGTTGAAATTGCTGATAATGACATTTTAAGGGCGATAGGATTGATGTGCAGAGATTCAATGCCAAAGAATAACGGTATGATCTTTATGTTCCAGGAGGAGCGTACACTATCTTTTTGGATGAAAAACACGCGAATTCCCCTTTCCATAGGGTACTTCAATAAGAATAAAGAGCTCATGGACATTTACGACATGGAGCCGATGTTAGAAAACAAGTTCTACGCAAGCAAGAAACCAGCTCAATACGCTCTAGAAACAAATCAAGGATGGTTTAAGAACAATAAAGTAAAGCCTGGATGTAAGTTTGATCTTGTCAATCTTCCAGAATGATCACGACCTTTCACTTGCTAGACAACCGTATAGCTAGACTAGATCTAAAAAAATTCTTTTGAGAATTATTAAATAGTGATTAAATAAAATATAGCAGGGTGACGATTAGATAAACGTAAAACAATTACGGAAATTAAAAAGCAACAAGGAAGATGTACCCATGAAATTAAAATTATTATCATTACTACTTATCCTCGGAATGGCTTTGAACGTCGGTTGTTCTTCTTCGAACGACGACGAGGGCTTAGATACAGATGCGGCAGAGGTAACAGACGCGGAACTCGATGAAGTTGACGGCGAGTACGAAGGTGAAGAAGTAGTAGAGGGCGAAGATAGTTTAGACTACGAAGGCGAAGAAGTAGTTGAAGGTGAAGAAGTAGTTGAAGGCGAAGAAGCTTTTGAAAGCGATGATTTTGCGGCTGACGAAGAAATCGTAGCTGATACAGGGGAAATCGACGAAACGGGTACAGACATCGCAGCATCAGAAACTCTTCCTGAAGAATCCCTAGAAGGTGACAGCTCTCAACTTGTTGCCGAAGATGGCGTTGAGCTTTCTAATGAAGAAGGGACAGAACTCGCAGATGGCTCTATTTCTGAGAGCGCTCCTGTAGACACATCATATGCAACAACTGAAGACTACTCAACGGAGTCAGCGCCAGCTGATTACGGCACGACAGATTACGGTTCATCAGATTATGGATCTACAGCAGATGCTGGCTACACAGAGGCACCGAAGTGGGTTCCAGTTAAAAAGATCGCAGATACAGCGTTCAACAAAAATGGTGTATTAGCGAATACAGTTTATATTGCAAGACCGGGTGACGATTTAAACTCCATCAGCCAAAAAATCTTTGGTATGGACAACACTGCTCACCTACTCCAGGCGAATCCAAATCTTTCTAATGGCGTCAAAGTTGGAGATAAGGTTTACTATAACTCTCCAAAAAGACCTCAAGATTCTCAAAGAATGCTAACTTACTATGAAGATAGTGGTATGCCAGCACAGTCTTATGTAGCTCAAGACGGAGAAAACATCAGAGTTATTTCTAAGAACCTACTTGGAAATGAAAACTCTTGGAAAGAAGTTTGGGCGACAAACATGGCTGTCGAATCAAAAGACGAATTAGCAGGTGGAACGGAATTAAGATATTGGCCAGAAGGAACAATAGCTGCCCCAGCAATGGCAGCAACTCCTCCTCCGGCACCAGTTCCGGATGTGCCTGCAATGCCAGAGACTCCACAAATGCCAGAACCAACACCTGATATTGCTGCGAATGATCCTATGGCTATGCCACAAGACGATTTTGCTCTACCAGATGACATGGCAGGAAGCGCCGGAACAATGGCAAACGTAGAGCCACCGCCACCTCCTCCGCCACCACCAGCTCCGGCCGCTAAAGCGGTTGCATCGAACGACGAAAAAGATTTAACGTTCATGTTATCTGCGGGTGGATTGTTACTAGTAGGTGTAGGGGTTCTCCTTGGAATCATCCGTAAAGGAAGATCTCGCAAGATGAGCATGAACACTCACACACAAATTTAATTTAGATCAAAATCTAAAAAAATGGAGCCCAAGCTAAATTAGCTTGGGTTTTGTTTTTTTGCGGTATCACCTTTATAATGCATGCATCATCCGCGGCCTACTGTGAAAACTTCAGGCAGTAAGCCGCATGAACGTTAACGCCCATTACAACAATGCGCCCGTATTTATTGCTGTCGGTCTGGGACATATGATTGTGGGGCCAAATGAATTAAAAACCCTCTTACAAAAAGAGGGTTTCACAATTAACAGAGTAGAAAAAGAATAATTATACTGCTTTTTTAAATATCGTTTCTAAGATTGAGCGTCTGCTTTCGCGAGAAGACTCTACGAAATACATAAGGTCATCGATAAGCTGAACGTCTCTATTATTAAAAGGCATAAAATTGAGCCCGGCAC
>JAEYZS010000267.1 GCA_023427925.1 Pseudomonadota bacterium
CATTCAAAGTGCGAGCTATTGATAGAGCGTCGAACGTGAGTGAAGTACAGTCTAAAATTTGGACTGTAGAGACGAGTGCTCCGATTATCAATATCACTTCAAACCCGGATGAAATTTCGAATTCAAAAAATGCAGAGTTTATTTTTAGTGGTAGTGTTGGTGGGATATCGATTAACGAGTTTGAATGCAAGTTAGATGAAAGCGAATACGCCCCTTGTGATGAAGGCGCACAAAATTATTCAAATGTGACTGAAGGTGTTCATTCTTTTTATGTGCGCGCGCGTGCAAAAACTGGAACGACGAGTGATCCGGTTAAAGTGACTTGGTTTGTAGATTCACTACCACCTACGATACCTACAATAAGTTCAAGCGTAGGGAGCCAAACTCCATTTAGAACGGCAAGCTTTACATTTTCGTCGACGGATGCAGTTAGTGGAATTTCCAAATATGAGTGTTCGGTGGATTCAGGAGCATTCGCGACATGCTTAAGTCCTTACAATTTAATCAATGTTGCAGACGGTCCTCGTACCCTTCGAGTACGTGCAATAGATCGCGCAGGCAATCAGTCGACTGCGACATCATTTCACTGGACGGTGGACACGGTAAATCCATTCCTATTGATCACACAGAAGTCGAGCGTGACCTCAGACAATTCGGTTTCATTTAACGTATCTGATAATGGCGTCGGTCTTCAGACCGTCCAATGTTCTTTAGATGGAATCAATTTCGAAAATTGCATAAGCCCATTTTCCGTTATGACAAGCGAGGCATTAACACTAAGAATTCGCGCAATGGATCGAGTGGGAAATACGTCAATCGTTTCCCACAAAGTGAAGGCCACGCCATCTGAGGATAAATCAGACCCTAAACCAGCTCTTCGAGTGACCTTGCGCGAGCCAGCGTCTCGGGATTGATAATGTGTTGACATTGATAGAGTCTCCCGTTGCAATAATCTAAATAAATTTAACAAGGAGAGGGTTTAGGATGAAAGTTCTAGTATTAGCATTTCTATTGATGGCCGCTGGAGCATGTTCTCACACAGTAACAGATGATTACCAACAGTATTTAAATAACAACCAAGGTAAAACATTTCCTTCAGTTGGTTATGATGTTGAGTATGTTTTAACTCCAAAGACAAAAGGATATACGCATTCCTTTAAGTCTGCAATGGGTGGTCTTGGGAACTCTTGGACAATAAATGTGGGTACAGTATTAGATGCCACTTTAAAATCTCAAGATGTTCAATCTGCATTTAAAAGTTTAAAAGAATCTTCTGGCAAAGGTTCAAGAGTTCTTACTTTTGATGTAGAAGAGTACGTATTTGCCAACCACAGAGCAAAAATAAGATTGTCTGTCACAGAGACTCACAATGGAAAGGCCACTTTAAAGAAAACGTATGAGCAAGAAGGCATCTCTCAAGGTGGAAAAATGTTCTGGGGTGGAGCAATGGCAATGAAAAATGCAGTTCAACAATCCACAAAAGACGCTCTTGATAAAATCCTTACATCTATGATGACGGACCTAAAAGCTAAGAGATAATTTAGAGTATTCTTGAGAACGGGGATATTCCGTTCTCGCTCTTTTCATTAATTTGAGTGGTGTTATATGGATGAAGAAGATTTCGAAGGAACGCTTGTATTAGAAAAAATGGCAGAGACCGGTCATTTTGATGAATTCTGGGAAGCAATCGATGCCGACGACTTTGGAAAGGTGAAATCATTGATGAAAAAAGCGGGCATTGATTCTGCGACGATTGCTGTTGTGTTGGATAAGATGGGAGATGGGGACGCGTAGAGGGAGCCGGATTTGAGTTAAGGCTTCCGCAATTCTTAAACTTTGAAAAGTATAAGAAGCAAAATGAAGCAAAGTCCGCCCTAAAAGCTAAATAATTTAGAGTATTCTTGAGAACGGGGATATTCCATTCTCAAGCAATAGTTTTCATTATCAAGAGCTAGGCCTTAGGCTGATTTTTCTAGCCGCGCAATCTCCCTTCAAAATCTCTCATTATTGAAGTAGGAGAGTATTCCGCAAAAATTTTATATAGACCAACCGCTTCCTTATTAAAGGGAAAACAGTCAATATGCATAACCTGAGGCGGAAAGACTTATTGAATTAAGTCCAGCAATTCAATCTGCTGTAGATTTTTATTCTTCATGCTCCATATACTTAATAATGAGAAATAAAAAAATCAGGAGAACACAAATGAATAATTTTTTCAGTGTAGTATTCGTAAGTTTATTTTTGACCCAAGCTTATGCGGTAGATAACGACAAATGTTTTGAGGCATTACGCTCATTTGCTTTTTTTAGTGTATGGGGAGGAGAAGATGCATTTCTAGGTACTAACTATGGCCCTCTAAAAAGCAATAGGATTAATTATAATGGCAAAACTTTACTCCCAAAGATTAATACTGCGGATAAAAAATCTTTTGAGTATAGAGATGAGTATGGTTCTAAGACACTAAATATTGAATATAAGAATGGGAAGATTAAAAGTATAGAAGGAATTAAAAGCGACCTTTCAAACCCATCTTCTGAGAGAGTTCCAGCAGCTACCCATAGACTTACATTTGATAATGACTGTAATTTACTTCAGGGAACTAGAAACGGTGACGTTAGATATGACTCGCGTCTTTGCGAAAAGATAAAAAAGGTTGGTATAAATAGAATAAGCGAATGTAATAGTGTCGTTAACGAATTAAGTGATGCTATAGGTTCTTTTGAGAAAGATCTTGAGAAAGAAGGTCAGACATATATTGGATCTTCACCAAGGAATACTAATCGCGTCGATAAGAGCAGTATGGATGCAATTATGACTGCATATGTTTCATGTGAAAACCAGTTAGGTTGGAGTAAGGTGGCCACATCATCAAAGACTCATGGTAAAAAAGGAAAAAGTTCAAACGGCGCTAGATAAACCGCTATAGAAAAAGATTAGTAAGAAGGGACTGACACTAATAGCAGTCCCTTTATTTTTGTAGGAAATATGGACAGTAGTATTCAAAATGCCGTAGAGTGATTAGAAGAAAAATTGGTTGCGGGAGCCGGATTGCATTTCGCCCGTCGTGGGCGAAACCACTTCGTGGCTTCACTGCGTGAAGTGCAAAAGTAGCATCGTGCTACTTTTGTGAACCGCCGACCTTGAATGATATCATCGATTCAACTCAGGCTCTAGAAACTAAAAAAGCTTTTATAAATAACCACTGTGTGGCTATTTATAAAAGCTTTGAAATTGGTTGCGGGAGCCGGATTTGAACCGACGACCTTCG
>JAEYZS010000307.1 GCA_023427925.1 Pseudomonadota bacterium
GCTTATGCGTAATTGCACAACGCTCACCCCTTTAATCATTTCTTTTTGGATTTTAGCCAGTCGAGGTATTCGTTCATTTTTTTCTCGAAGCCTAGGCCCTTAGATTCATAGAATTTTTTGTTCTTAATATCATCGGGTAAAAATTGCTGTTCTTGCCAGCCACGATCACCGTCATGGGCGTAATTATAGTTGTTACCATAACCTTGTTCTTTCATCAGTTTGGTCGGCGCGTTTCTTACGGACATCGGAATCGGAAGCTGTCCAGACTTTTGAACTTCTGCTTGTGCCTTCTTTATACCTATATAAGAAGAATTAGATTTTGGTGCCGAAGCAAGATACACCACAATTTGAGCTAAGTTGATAGTGCACTCAGGATATCCTATCATTTCTACTGCTTGAAATGCACTGGTAGCTAAAGTTAATGCTTTGGGATCTGCATTGCCTACATCTTCAGAAGCCAAAATTACGAGTCTACGAGCTATAAATTTTGGATCTTCTCCTCCCTCGACAAGCCTTGCTAAATAATACAAAGCCGCATCAGGGTCAGAGCCACGAATACTTTTAATGAACGCAGAAATTGTATCGTAGTGCGACTCGCCGGATTTATCATGATACAAAGTTTTAGATCCTAGTAGATCCTTGAGCTTTTCAATTTCTACGGGAAACGGACTTTTATCTGAAGAGTTCTGATAGTAAAGAATGATTTCTTCGGCACGATTCAACAGTCTTCGCGCGTCCCCATCTGCTAACATGAGAATATAAGCTAAAGATTCTTCTTTGAGCAAACTTTCGATCTTAAGGTCATATTCATCAAAAGCTGACTGCAAAATTTTAGATAATGACTCTTGCTCATGACGCTTAAATGGAATCACTCTAGATCGACTCAATAGCGCAGAGTTTACCTCAAAACTTGGATTTTCAGTGGTTGCACCTATGAGAACAATATCTCCGCTCTCTACGTAAGGTAAAAAGACATCCTGTTGAGCACGATTTAATCTGTGAATCTCGTCGATAAAAAGTACTGTCCCGCGCTGGTACATCTTTTTTTGAATTTTTGCGGCTTCACAAATCTCTCTGATTTCTTTTGCGCCAGTGGCAATGGCGTTTAAAGCTATAAACTGCTTTTTTGTTTGAGTTGCAATAATTTTGGCGAAGGTTGTTTTTCCGGTCCCCGGGGGTCCCCAAAGAATCAAGCTTGGAAACTGATCGGACTCTAAACTTTTTCTTAACCAGCTGTCTTTTTTTAAAACTTCTTCTTGGCCAACAATTTGCTCCAAATCTTTAGGACGCAAGCGTTCCGCTAGTGGTCTATCTAGATCTGAATGTTGGTTTTGATCGAAAAGATCCATCGAACTTTTTGTATTCGATGGATCTTCAAATGACAAGCTCTATAGAGTATCTGTTGTGCTTTCTGGGCCTTCACTTAACGTATTTGAAAAGGCCTTGTCTTTGTTGATTACTCTTGGTGTTAAGAAAATAAGAAGTTCGTTCTTATCGTATGTAAGTCTGTCTTGACCAAAGAGCCAGCCGATGAGAGGAATTTTACGAATTAGAGGTATACCTGCATTACCCTCTGTATTGTCTGTGGAATAAATTCCCCCTAGGACTGCAGTTGAGCCATTATCTACTAAGATTGTACTCTTAGCACTTCTTGAGTTTAGTGAACGAGCACCTGTTTCAGGAGCTCTTGTATCAACAGCGCCAGCAAATTCTCTGAGGATTTCTGTTTTTAGTATAACTCCACCATCTGCTGTGATTTGAGGTGTAACATTTAAGCTCAGCTTAACAGTCTTATATTCGACGGTTGTTGTTGTTTGTCTAGTCTCTTGGTCAAATGTTCGAATATAAGTAGGAAATTGTGTTGCTTGCTCAATGACTGCAGGCTGGTTATCCAATGTTACGATTCGAGGAGAGGACAGAACTTTAACTTTTTCGTCTGCTTCTAAGATTCCCAATTTTGCAGTTAAGGCAAGCTCAGCCGTTTTTAGCATTGTCCCCGTCACCAAGTTAAGACCAACTCGCCCTTCACTTGCATCAGACCAACTAATACCGAACTCTTTTGAAGTTGCCGTTTTACTCTCGACAATTTTACCCTCAATGTAAACTTGTGGAGTCTGAGTATCGAGACGAACTAAGAGCTTTTCAATCTTTGCAACATTTTCTGCAATGTCCTTTACAACAAGGTTGTTCGTTCGTTCGTCTGCTTTTGCAGACCCTCTTGTACTCAAGAAGCCTAGAGCCTGAGCTTCGAGGTCTTTGGCTTTGGCATAAGAAACTGGAAACACCTTAACCTTGAGAGGTTCTAACATTTTTTGCGCATCCAAAAGCTGTTTCGCCGAATCCGTTTCGGCACGAATACTCGCGAGCGTAGAAATCCTTAAAATGTTGCCTTGACGAATATATCCGAGTTGCTTTGTTTGCATAATGACCACTAAAGCTTGGTCCCACGGAATTTGGCGCAGCTTAACTGAAATTTTTCCTTTTACTTCATCAGATAAGACAAGATTTACTCCGCTCTCTTCTGAAATAAAATTAATAACGTCTCTTAATTCACCGTCAATAATCTCAATAGAGATTCTCTTTCCATAAAACTTTGTATCACCTAACAAGAACTCATCTAAAGTTTTAGAATTTAACGCGATTTCTTCGTTAGATTCTTTGGTTTGAGAGCTAGTAGATTGATTTCCACTTTCTCTTTGCGAGCTCTGTTCATCGACCTCAGGAAGAGGTGTCGATGCAACAGCGGCTCCTGGTACAACAACTAAAGAGTTTCCTTCTTGAACCACTGATACAGGGGTCGCTTTTTTCAGTTGAACAATGATTCGCACTGTATTTGTGCCAGGTCTTTGATACGCGTTGATCATCCCAACAGGCCCTGAAAACTCTTTTGTATTGTACGGGCGTTGGAACTGAGATGGAAGCTCGGCATTTTCAAGCTCGATGACGTATTGATTGTTTGATACAATCTCTTGAGTCTTAAATTTTGCGGGGCCGCTTGTTTGGATGACTATAGTTCCACCATTTTCGTTTGCTTTATAATCTAAACCTGTGATTCGAACAAACTCGTCTACTGCTGCCAACTCGTCTTCATAAGCATCGGGAGCTTGAGACATAGAAAGTTCTTCTTCAAAAGATTCTTCTGGAGTGAAATCTTGAGCAGGCTCTTGAGCAATTTCAGGCTCCGGAATTTCATCAAATGATTCTTCTGCTTGAAGCTCTTGATCTTGATCTAGCTGTTCTTCATCCGCGAAATCTGTTGCTAATTCATTTCCGCCATCGTCAAAATCTGTAGCTTCGTCTTGCGCTTCGTCTTGCGCCTCAGCTTCACCAAGATCAATTTCTTCGTCGTCCAATGTATCAAGCTGCTCATCTACCGAAGCCTCTATTTGCTCCGCTTCCTCTGAAAGTCCCTCTTCACCATCGGAAAATGATGAAGTACAGCTCATGATCGATATTGACATAATCAATGCTAAGACTAGTGTTAAAAAATTCTTCATATCTACTGACCTCACTGTTGGCTCACAGCAGATGCCGTAAGCTTAAGTACTTTAGTTTGAAACGATTTTCGTCCTTCTTGGTCCAATAGTTGCTCAACAACAATTACTTCGCCTTCACGTATTGCAGCAACATATCCCATCTGTTCTCCCATTTTGGTGTTCTCAAGAATAATATGACTCTTGCCAGAGGGATCCTGAATCAGCGCTTTTGGAACTCCCACGTCCCAAATGATTCCTACAAGCTTTAGTTGGCTAAGTGCAAATCTTTGCAATGGCTCCAACGGAACATCTGGAGACTGTGAAAGCCTTTGAGCGGGACTCAAATAAGGTAAAAAAGGATCTCTTTTATCGACAGACGTATATCCAATGTCTTCAAAGAAATCTTTAAACATTGGATCTTCTGGAGCTTGAACAGGAACGGGAGATTCTGCCACGGTTGGATCAACTACCTGGTCAACTGGGCTTTCTACAGCAGGCTCCTCGACTGCAAAATCTTGGTCCACTTGCTCCTGAGCAAATACAGTTTGCATGGAAATAGCTATTGATGCGACTAAGAGAAACAAGAGGTTCACTGCTTGGCCTCCTTGTATTTGAACGCAACAATTTTACCTTTCATCTGTAGATTAGTTTGTCTGTCTACAATTTCTCTAGTTGTTAACTCCATATCTATAGGATGAATAATCATTTTATTTTTTGAGATTTGATACATTAACATTGTAAGTTGAGCATAAGAGCCTTCAAATTCAATTTGAACAGGTAACTCGTCAAAGTAGTTTTTAGAAACCAGCTCATCAGGCTTTGATGTCGGAATTCGTACTCCCGATTCCTTTGCCTCCTTGGAAATTGTTGCAAGAACATCTCTTACTGTATTACTGGAAGGTATAAATTCTGTCGAACGACTCAGTGCTTGGCTCAGCTGCTCAATTTCACTTTGCATTGTCGGTATTTCAGCACTGGAGTTTTTTGCCTGCACCAGGCTTTCATTCTTTTCTTTTAGTTGTGTTGTCAGCATAGAAATTTGTTCTTGAAGAGTTTCTTTTTTTGAAAGACTACCCATGTAATTGAACGCACCTAGGGCCACGCCAATCAAAAGAAAAACTAAAATGGGCATATTCTCAATTTTTTCTTTCACTATATATTCTCCAAACTAAATCGAATGCTAAATGATTTGACGATTCCCTGAGGTTCGTTAATTTCCTTTGAGTCTATCCATGTAACATTCGTAAAATATGCACTTTCTTCTAAGTTCTGCATAAAAATAGAAATAATTGCGTCTTCAGTAGCGCGGCCCTCAAGAGAAATCGTTTGGTCCTTGACAACCATCCTGGTAATCCATGCTTTTTCCGGTATCAGTGTTTGCATAGAGTCCAGGATCTTTACGTAGCTATATCGTTTTTTAGATAGATCTTTGATGGCGGCAAACTCTGTGTTGATTTTGTTTTTTTCTGTCTTGAGTCTCTCAATAGTATCCAGTTCGCCTTTTAAAGCCGCCATTTGACCATCGACATGGGCAACTTGCTTTTTGATTTTATCTATAGATCCATTCAAACCAAATTCAATAAACGATGTATAGCCAAAAGTGAGCACTATCGGAATGATTAAAAACGCAATTCTCTTGATAAGAGCTTTGTTGTCACCCATCGCCCCGTCAACTCGTGTTCTAAAGTCAGCATCAAAAACAGTGGATTCACCGAAACCCTTTTTAGTTTTTTTCCCAGCGTCTTTTAGAAGGTTGACCTTAATCATCTGTCACCTACTTTTCTTAGGCCCAATCCAATTGCGATAGAAGCCAGAGGAGCAATTTGTGAAATGTATTCGTCTGCTATAACACCTTTATCAACTTGAATTGTCGTAAACGGATTAAACATTTCCACTGGTAATTGAGACAGATTAGATAGGGATTCCTTTAAACCGATCATCAAACTTCCGCCACCAGTAACAAATATTCGCGAGACTTTTCCTTGGTTGGAAGTCGAAGTAAAAAAGTCCAAGCTTCGATTGAGTTCATCACAAAATGATTCGTGAGAAGACTGAACTATCGTTTTAAGCTCCTCCGGAGCGGGACGCCCTAAGGAAATATCGAGCTTTAATCCTTCGGCTTCTTCCACACTCACACCCATCCCTTTTTGGATGTCAGAAGTATAGTTGAAGCCGCCCATTGGAATATCGCGCGCAAACACGACTTCTCCGTTTTCCACCACGACAAAGTTTGTAATCCCACTTCCAATATCAAAAATAGCGTTTGTTTCGTGATTCAGTTCAGGATGATTTTTTAGAAAACAATTTGCTAAAGCAAATGAGCTGACATCCAATATAGAACAGGAGATACCTGCACTCTCTACTGTTTCCAGATAATTCATGATTAAATCTTTTTTTGCAGCTACTAAGAGGATGTCCATTGTGTCTGCGCTTTCTTGTGATGAGGTTAACACGTGATATTCTAAGTTAATCTCCTGAATATCGAATGGAATGTACTGTTCGGCTTCCCACTTAATTTGTTCGTCGAGAAGATTTAAATCCATTTTTGGCAAACTCACACGTTTTACGATAACCGCAGTTCCCCAAATGCCGACACTTGCATGCTTTCTTTTTGTTTTGATTTTACCAATTAAATCTTTTAGTGCGTGTGTCAGTGTGACGGGGTCGACAATTTCTCCACCAGAAATGGTGCCCGGAGGAGTTGGCGCTACTCCAAAGGCAAGCACTGTAGACTTTCGTGCGCCTACATCCAACTCAACGATTTTTATTGAGTTCGTTCCAATGTCGAGTCCTATGACCTTGTTTGAATCGAAAAACATCCGTGTTGTTCCAACTTTAGTTGCGTTACTGGTTCTTTATCTCGCTCACTCATTGAGCTTTAGATACACTACAATCTTAATTAAATCGCGGATTTGCACTAAGAGTCAAATTTGTGGAGGTCTAGCCACAACTAGACTCAAATCTTTGTACTTAAGTCATAAGACCTTAAGTCTAGAAAGGAGACATTATGCCCAAGGCATAAACAAGTTAAGATACCACTTCGCAATTTCTTGCCCTATCAAAAGATATATAATCGCAGCAAGTGCTATGTATGGGCCAAACGGAATCACGGTTTTGAGATTGCCTTTTTGTTTCCAAATTAGGAATAGCCCAACGACACTTCCCAATATTGATGAGCCCAAAATGATGAATGGAACACTCTTCCAGCCTAAAACTGCTCCTATCCATGCTAGGAGCTTGATGTCTCCCCCACCCATGCCTTCTTCTTTTTTTAGAAGATAATAAATATAAGCCACGGCCCACAAGAATCCCCCACCCAGAAG
>JAEYZS010000019.1 GCA_023427925.1 Pseudomonadota bacterium
CCCTAAAACTGAGTACTCAGGATCTAAGCCATTACTAAAGAAAAATGAAAGATTCGGTGCAAAGTCATCCACCTTCATTCCTCGGGACAGGTAATATTCCACATATGTAAACCCATTGGAAAGTGTAAAAGCCAATTGCGAAACCGGATTCGCACCGGCCTCAGCAATATGGTAACCCGATATACTTACAGAGTAGAAGTTACGAACTTGGTTTTTTATAAAGTACTCTTGAATGTCACCCATCATCTTAAGGGCGAAGTCCGTTGAGAAAATGCAAGTGTTCTGAGCTTGATCTTCCTTAAGGATGTCTGCTTGGACTGTCCCTCGAACAACCTTAAGGACACCATGTTTAATTTGTAAAAATTCTTCTGGTGTTAGAATGCGCTGAAGCTCAGCTTCCTTCTTTTGAACTTGCTGATCGATGGCAGCATTCATAAAGAAAGCCAAGATGATTGGAGCAGGTCCATTGATTGTCATACTCACAGATGTTGACGGATCACAGAGATCAAACCCGTCTAAAAGTTTTTTCATATCGTTTAAGGAACAAATAGAAACACCGCTTTCTCCCACCTTACCGTAGATATCTGGGCGCAGATCGGGATCTTCTCCGTAAAGAGTGACACTATCGAATGCCACTGAAAGTCTTTTTGCATCGTCATTTTTAGACAGATAATGGAATCTTTTGTTAGTCCGCTCAGGATTTCCTTCGCCTGCAAATTGGCGCTTAGGATCTTCTCCCTCTCTCTTTAATGGAAAGACTCCAGCTGTATAGGGAAATTCACCGGGGACATTTTCAAGTTTTAAAAATTTATATCGCTCCCCCCAGTCCTTGTAACGAGGAACTGCAACTCTCTTGATCTTTAGGCCACTTAAGGAAATTTTTGTGAGAGGTTGCTTAAAAATCTTATCGCGAACTTTGTAAGAATACTCATCCCCAGAGTAACGTTCTTCAAACTCATCCCAAGTTTCTAAGATCTTAAGATCATCAAGGGAAAGATTCTTTGATTTTTCTTTGTATACACTCTCCAAGGAATTTTTGAGGTCAGGTGCGGCTTCTTGAGCCTGCTTGAGGGCATGAAGTTGACCTGCAACCTCAGCTTTTTCAACAGCATCTTTTTTATACTTACGAACAGATTGAACAATTTGAGAAAGATAGTTTTTTCGCTCAGAAGGTATCAATATCTGTTTTTGCGTCGAACGAAGTTCTTTTTTCTTTTCAGGCGTAAGGTTGTATTGTGCCAAACCTTTTTCCGAAACGCGATCAGCAATTCCAAAGAAGAGTTGGTTTACTCCTTCGTCATTAAACTGAGAAGCTTGAGTAAGGTATACTGGTAATTCTTCATCGCTTACCTCTGCACCTTGAAGAGTTTTAAACTCTTTTCTTGATCGACGATACTGCTTACGAACATCTCTAAGAGCATCTAACGAACCTTTTCGATCGGCCTTATTTATAGCAATAAGATCCGCATAATCAATCATGTCGATTTTTTCGAGTTGCGATTGAGCTCCAAACTCTGAAGTCATTACATAAAGGGAGATATCAGAAAATTCAGTCACCGCTCCATCGCCCTGACCGATCCCTGAAGTTTCAGCAATGATAAGATCAAATTGATTAGCCGTTTTTGCAAAATCAAGAATTTTTGGAAGGTAATTAGAAATCTCACGACCTGATCCGCGAGAAGCTACGGATTTCATGTAAGCTCTTGGACTTTCGATCGAATTCATACGGATGCGATCACCAAGCAGTGCTCCGCCAGTTTTGCGCTTCGTTGGATCGACACAGAAAACGCCAATACGAATATCCTTAAAACAGTATAGAAATCTCTGAACAATTTCATCCACGAGGCTAGATTTACCAGCTCCACCAGTTCCGGTAATTCCTAAGATAACAGGTTTCTCTTTTTTAAGAGTTGGCAATTGTGCAGAATAGTTTTTGCCTTCGTCGACCGCCGTAACGTAGAGGCCCAGTTCCTTTTCATAAATCAGCTGCTCAATGAGCTCGTCCTTTGAAGTAGATTTTTTTGTGGACTTGGCTTCAAGGATATCAAAATCACAGCCCTTCACGATCATCTCGATCATGCCTTCTAACCCTAATCTTCGCCCGTCTTCAGGATGAAAAATTTGGGATATGCCGTATGCTTCAAGCTCTCTTTTTTCGTCGTGAATTATGGTGCCACCACCGCCGCCATAAATTTTTACGTAGTCAGCACCGGCTTGATCCAAAAGATCGCGCATGTACTTAAAGAACTCCATATGACCACCCTGATAGGAGCTAATACAAATTCCTTGCGCCGATTCTTGGAGAGCTGCGCGCACAATATCTTGCACAGAGCGGTTGTGACCTAAGTGAATCACTTCACAACCTGCATCTTGCAGAATTCTTCTCATGATATTGATCGAAGCATCGTGACCATCGAAAAGCGATGCAGCAGTTATAATTCGAATATGATTTTTAGGTTCGTAGTTCATAGGAAGTTTGGCTTTCTCTTTTCAATAAAAGCAGTAATTCCTTCTTTCTGCTCAGATGTATCAAATAATTTTGAAAACTCTTCGGCTTCTTGCTGAAGACCTTTGGACAATTCTAAATCAAAACCGTTATTGATTGCGCGCTTAGCATATGCAATGGCTTGCGGCCCATTAGCCATTATTTTGTTAGCAAGTTGCAAAGCCGACTCAAGTGGATTGGATTCGACAACTTGATTGACCAACCCGATTCGGTAAGCTTCGTTGGCGTCGATGTGTTTGCCTGTAAAAATCATCTCTCTTGCTTTTGAAAGACCAACAAGTCTTGATAACCTTTGAGTACCACCAAAACCTGGTAGCAATCCTAAGCTCACTTCTGGTAAACCAAATTTAGAGTTCGCAGAGGTCACCAAGAAATCACAAGAAAGTGCAAGTTCCAGTCC
>JAEYZS010000050.1 GCA_023427925.1 Pseudomonadota bacterium
ATCCTGAGTCGCGCCTGTAAAGCTTCCCTTCACATGGCCGAACAATTCACTTTCAGCCAGTGAAGATGTGAGCGCGCTACAATTGACTGTCAGCACTGGCGCATCTCTTCTCCAAGACATTTTGTGAACGTACTGGGAAAGAACTTCCTTACCCACTCCGGATGGCCCCAAGATTAACACAGGCAAATCAGATTGCTCAATTCCAGGGATTCTCCTCAGTTGCTAATTCCACTTTTGATTTTTACTCGACATCTGTTCTTCAAACTCTGCTTCAATCGGAGATTGGAGAATAAATTCCGACTTACCAATACGAATCACATCTCCAGGATTGAGAAAAGTTTGAAAAATTCTCACCCCATTGACAAATGTTCCCTGTTCAGTCCTAAGATCTCGAATTAAATACTTGTCGCCTTTTCGCTCTATTCTCGCATGCTTTTCAGCCAATTCGACCTCGGTTAGAACCACGTGATTGTCTTCGGCCTTTCCAAAACACAAGAAATCGTCCATTTCTACAGGTTCCGTGTATGGATTTGATATATTTTTTAGAATCATTCACCCTCCAGCGTTAATTCACACTCGGGCTAATACAAGAGCTATGCCGACATTTTTTACTCGATTTTATGGACTTTTCGACTAAAAATTCGCCTTTCGGATCTAAGAAATTGAATTTTTCTGAATTTTTAGACATACTCTTTTGGGCACGCTCACTCCATGAGATCGTATGCCTTAGAAGGCAAACATGAAGCATATTTCTAAATTCATAACAAGCGCTCAGAATGTAGAACAATATCCGGCTCCATCTCTTAAGGAAGTAGCGATCGTGGGTCGCTCAAATGCGGGCAAATCCTCTCTTCTCAATTCCATTTTAAAAAGAGACATTGTCAAGGTCAGCGGCCAGCCCGGAAAAACTCAGCTTATCAATTTTTTTTCAAAGGAAGAGAAGTACATCTTTGTTGATTTACCGGGATATGGATTTGCAGGAGTCGCTGAAAGCGAACGGCGGAGTTGGAGACAGATGATCGAAGATTATCTTGTAACCAGAGAAACTCTCGCAGGAGTCATCCTTGTGATTGACTCTCGCAGGAAGTGGGAAGCCGAAGAAAAAGATCTAAGACATTGGTTACATGTCGAAGGCATTCCTCTTGTTGTTGCTATGACAAAAGTCGACAAGCTTTCTAAATCGGAAATAATTAAAAAGAAGCAAGAAATGATAAAATCATCGGAGACTGAATTTACTTTTGCGACTTCGAGCGAAAAAAATATTGGCGTAACAGAGCTTGAAAACTTTATTTATAACAATTGGATCAAGGAAAACCCATGAAAGTCATCGGAGTTATACCCGCGAGATTTGCATCAACGAGATTTCCCGGAAAACCTCTTAAGTTGATAGCTGACAAACCACTCCTACAATGGGTGATCGAAGGCTCTAAGACTTCAACGCTAATCAATGAACTCATTGTCGCTACTGATGACGAAAGGATCGCGGCTCTTTCTGAAAAATGCGGAGTTCGAGCTATCATGACCGACTCAAGCCTGCCCACTGGTACCGATAGAATCTGGGCTGCAATCAAAGATAAAAACTTTGATATCGCTATAAATATCCAAGGTGACGAACCCTTAATCACGGGCGGGATTCTCGATACACTGGTTAACTCGCTTCTGGAACATCCTGAAAGTGAAATGGGAACCCTAGGTCACCCGTTCCACGATCAGAAGGATATCGAAAATCCAAACATTATTAAAATTGTTTTAAATCAAAATAACCAAGCCGTTTACTTTAGCCGCTTTCCTATTCCCCATTCTCGTGTAAAAGAGTTTTCGCAAGACAGCAATTTACAGCACATAGGCCTATATGGTTATAGGAAAGCGTTTTTAAAGAAGTTTTGTGAAACACCAGCAACAGCATTGGAGATCAATGAGGGTCTCGAGCAACTTCGAGCTCTTTATCTTGGTGCGAAAATTCAGGTTACTAGCGTCGAATATGAAACAAGAGGTGTCGATGAGCCCCAAGATGTGTTAATTGTAGAAAAAAAGCTTTCTGAGCGAGGATGAGGAACTATGGCTAAAAAATCTCCTAATCGAAAACCAAAAAAGCAACTTCAGCAAAAATTTATATTTATCACCGGCGGGGTTGTCTCAAGTGTAGGAAAAGGACTTGTAACAGCGAGCTTAGCCACACTCTTAGAATCGCGTGGATTAAAAGTGACCATGATGAAGTTTGACCCGTATATTAACGTGGACCCTGGTACAATGTCTCCGTTTCAACATGGTGAAGTTTACGTTACAGAAGATGGTGCTGAAACTGATTTGGATTTAGGACACTACGAAAGATTTTCTTCTGTTCAAGTTTCAAGGGCTAACAGTGTTTCTACAGGTCAAATTTACGAAACAGTCATTGGCAAAGAACGCCGTGGAGATTACCTGGGTGGAACAGTCCAAGTTATTCCTCACATCACAGACGAAATTAAATCAAGGATGTTTGAAGCAGGCCAAGGTGCCGAAGTTGTTCTCGTTGAAATTGGTGGGACTATCGGTGACATCGAGAGTTTACCCTTTATCGAAGCCATTCGACAAATGAGAGTCGATCTCGGAACTGAGAACACACTGTATGTTCATGTGACTTGGATCCCATTCATTGCAGCAGCTGGCGAACTTAAAAGTAAACCTACACAACACTCTGTTAAAGAATTGCGTGAAGTGGGTATTCAGGCTGACTTCTTGATTTGTAGATCTGACCGTCCAATTACAAAAGACATGAAGTCTAAGATTGGACTGTTCTGTTCCGTAAAACCAGATTATGTGATAGGAGCAGCGGATGCCAAGAGCATATATGATGTTCCATTGTTACTTAATCAAGAACAATTTGATGACAAAGTAGTTTCAAGACTCAATCTTGATACTGATGCCCCAAACATGAAACCGTGGCAAAAGATGGTCCACACTTTACACAATCCTGAAGTCACAACAAGAATTGGAATTGTTGGAAAGTATGTCGATCTGACAGAAAGCTACAAATCTTTAATCGAAGCTCTCGTTCATGGTGGTATTGCCAACAAAGCAAAAGTTGTATTTGATTATGTCAATTCTGAAGCCATCACTCCAAAGAACGTTGGAAATATTTTAGGAAACGTCGATGCGATTCTCGTTCCAGGGGGATTTGGCGAACGCGGAGTCGAAGGGAAAATCACAGCAATTCAATATGCAAGGGAAAATGAAGTTCCGTTCTTTGGGATTTGTTTAGGCATGCAGTTGGCAAGCATCGAATTTGCTCGCAATGTTTGTGGAATTAAAGATGCCACGAGCCGTGAGTTTCTAGAAAATTCAAAAATCAAATCCAGAAACTGTGTCATCGATCTTATGTCTGAACAAAAAGGCAAGGTCGATAAGGGCGGTACGATGAGGCTCGGCTCCTATACTTGCCATCTTGTAAAAGACACTTTAGCTCGTCACATCTATAAGGTAGACACAATAAAAGAACGCCACCGTCACCGTTTTGAATTTAACAACCAGTATCGCGGATTATTTGAAAAATATGGCATGACATTCTCAGGACTTTACAAGGAAATGAATTTGGTTGAAATTGTGGAGCTCAAGGACCACCCTTGGTTTTTAGCTGTTCAATATCATCCTGAATTCAAATCTAAACCTATGAAACCACATCCACTCTTTGAGAGCTTTGTAGGTGCGGCTATTGCTCGTGCACAACTGAATGCTCCGAAAAGTAAGGTAAAAGTAAAGTCCCACACAAAATCTAAAAATCAGGTCGAGAGTCGACACGCCTAAACTAGAGAGAAATAAAGATGAAGTTAGACATCCAAGAGTTACATCGCGTTTTAGATATTGAAGCTCAGAGCATCTTAGATTTAAAAAGCCAAGTGAATGAGGAATTTCCTCAAGCCGTCGATATTCTGTTGAACTGCAAAGGGAAAGTTTTCCTAACTGGAATTGGAAAATCTGGCCTTATCGGACGTAAGATTGCAAGCACCTTAAGTTCCACAGGTACGCCTGCCATTTTTATCCATGCTGCTGAAAGTTCTCACGGCGATCTCGGAATGATTTCTGCAAGCGATGTCGTGGTTGCACTCAGTAATAGTGGTGAAACTGATGAACTTACCAATTTGATCAAATACGTAAGTCGCAAAAACATTCCTCTAATATCAATTACAAAGAGCAAGGACTCTACACTTGGTAAGGCAAGCAATGTTGTATTACAAGTCGCTGTAAAGGAAGAAGCTTGTGGGCTAGACCTTGCGCCAACGTCAAGTACAACCGCTGCTTTGGCATTGGGAGATGCTCTTGCGGTTACTCTTCTAAAGAGGCGCGGATTTAAATCGGAGAACTTTGCTGAATTCCATCCTGGCGGGAATTTATCTAAGCGCTTAATCACGAGAGTGAAGGACATAATGTATGCCGGCGATAAAATTCCATTGGTCAGTCCTCAGACTACAATGAAAGAAGTTATTTTTAAAATGACGGCAGCTGAGGTTCGTGGCGTTGCGGGCGTTATAGACAAAAACAAAGGGCTCGTTGGTATCATTACAGATGGTGACTTACGTCGTAGGTTAGAAACAGTTAAAAGCATTCACGAAGACTCTGTTGAAGCCATCATGACGTTACATCCAAAAATCATTGATCAAAACGCAATGGCTGAAAAAGCACTCCACGAAATGGAAAGACACAAAATCCAATCTCTATTTGTTGTCGATGAGTCCTCTACTCACCCAAGCAATCCCGTTGGAATTATTCATATCCAGGATATATTAAAAAATGGAATACGCTAGAATCGAAACTGCAAATCTAATAGGATCTCGCGTTCAGCAAGATGATCTTGGACTGCTGTACCGTATGTTTACCAATGAAGAAGTAATGTATACTCTTGGCGGTACAAAAATCTTTCGAGAGGCCAAAGAAGCTCACCAACGCATGATGGATCACTGGGACCAACATAACTG
>JAEYZS010000061.1 GCA_023427925.1 Pseudomonadota bacterium
GTTCTGGGGAAGGCTCAGTGACAAGGTTGGACGTAGACCGATTCTCTTAATGAGTTTATTAGGATCCTCCTTTTCTTATCTTTTCTTCGCGTTTTCAACTGAGTTTTGGATGCTTCTGACGGCGCGAGCATTTGCCGGGTTCTTTGGAGCAAACATTTCTACTGCGATGGCGTACGTCGCCGATGTTACAGATGAAAAAAATCGTTCTAAGGGAATGGGAATGATTGGCGCTGCGTTTGGCCTCGGATTTATTTTTGGTCCGGCCATTGGTGGTTTGTTGAGTGAAGTGGGAATGAGACTCGGAGAACACCCACCTTTTGGAATGGGTTTTGCCGCTTTGGGAGCCTCGACAATCTGCTTTTTAAATTTCCTTCTTGCAACAAGGGTTTTAAAAGAGAGTCTCACTGAAGAGAGAAAACAAAAACTTCAAAAGCGAGAGTCTCGTATTGTCCTGATTAAAAGATTTTTGTTTCAAAAACCTCAAGGCACATTGATTCTTATGAGCTTTATCAGCACTTTTGCATTTGCTCATATGGAATCGACCCTTGCACTTTTTGTGAAAGACAGTTGGGATTGGAATTTTACCAAAGCTAGTTTTGCTTTTGCCTATGTAGGAATAATTTCTGTATTTACTCAAGGCTTTCTAATTCGACGACTCATGCCTAAATATGGGGAGCCACCTCTGATGTTTGTTGGACTTTCCATGACAGGTCTTGGAATGCTGGGGATTAGTCTTTCTACGGAAGTTTGGATGTTGGGACTAGCTGTTACAATCATGGGATTGGGAACGGGATTATTTAACCCATCGAACCTCGGAGGAATCAGTTTATCGACCGCTCCGCAAGAGCAAGGCTCTGCGTTGGGAGTTGCGCAAAGTTTTTCTGCCTTAGGAAGGATATTGGGACCGCTCAGTGGTGGCTTTATATATGGTCACTTCGGAATGAGATATCCTTTTGCGGTTTCTGCTTTAGTTCTTGTTGCAGGGTTTTTTATTTTGTTACGAGTTAGAGATATTATTCCAAACTCAACAAAGAAAAAATCAACGAGTTACTCAAAAATTGGTGAGTATCAATTTAAAAATCTTTTGAGTAATCCCATTCAGTTCCTTTTGTTAGATCTTAGAGCAGAGAACAACAATCCTTATTTTAGAAAGTCTCAAATGGTGACTCTCGACAACATAAAAGAAGTTGTGAGCCAAGGAGCGCCTGGAAAAGATCAAGCCATAGTTGTGGTCTGCGGAGACGGGAAACAGTCAATATCAGCAGCGGAGATGCTTTCTCAAGAAGGCTACATCAACGTTGTGGTTGTTGAAGGCGGCGTTAATACATTAGGATCTCAGAAATTCCTTTAATAAGTTTTCACTCAAAACTTTCTGATCTGGGCGAACATAAATACGTTCGATAATTCTAGCTTGCTCATAGCGCTTAAAGATTTCTGTCCCTTCTTCAAGAGCGTAGGGTTGATAATAGCCTTGAGGATCTACGATATAAATTCTGCGTTCGCTTTCATTAGACATTGTTTGATGGTATTTAGAGAGCCTTGCTTGCGAAGACGCGTGAATAAGTTCAACACCCTCTTGTTGGAGTAACTTTTCAAATCTCTCAGCAGTATCGGTTTTTTCTGTTTCATGGAGTTCAAAAATTCTTACGAATGGCTTTTTTTCTGTGATACGTCTTGCCCAAGGATTAGGAGACTTCGCAATATGCTCGTAGAAGTGATAATCGGTGTAAGACAAATACTCTTCAATATCAGCAGGAATTTTATATCCACAATCATCTGACTTTAGATAACGATGTAACATCTCATCATAAACAATGGATTTGTGATGAAAATAGATCATCAGATACATGTGGTGACGAGAAATCAAAAAGTCATCAAATGTGTACATCGCGCGTCTTGAGATTGCGAGGTTCAAAGAATCTTTGTGTTGATGATAAGTTAAATTAGAAATCAACCAATCCAGATCAATCTTTCCATAAGAAGTCCCGCAGAAATAGGAGTCACGATTGAGATAATCCATCCTGTCTACATCAAGTTCAGAGCTTACGATCTGACTTAAGATCGGTCTTAAAGAAAATCCACTTTCTTCAAAGAAGTTATCTTGTATTTCAATTTTTGGATCAACAAGTGCTGCCACATGGAGTGGTGATATATCAGAAAAATTTTTCTTAAGTATCTGAGTCAGTGGTGAATCCGTGATAAACTTAATCGTGTAGTCTTCATGATTGGCTTGTCGACTATGCTCAGGATAAATTTTGATATTTAGATCTCTAAACTGTGGCATAACTTCTTCGCTTGAGTGTGAAAGCGGCCCGTGGCCCACATCGTGAAGAAGAGTCGCTAGCCTAAGAGTTTGCTTAAATCTTTTAGCGCTGCTTTTGTTTTCAAATGGGAAATTTTTAAAAATCTGATCAAAAACAATTCCTGATAAGTGGAATGCTCCTAGAGAGTGCAAGTAACGGGAGTGCGTGGCGCCAGGAAAACTGAGTTCGCCAAAGCCGAGTTGCTTAATGTTTCTAAGTCTTTGAAAGGCAGTGCTATCGACTACAGCAGATTCAGCAGAGTTAAGCTCGATTGAGCCATGTAAAGGGTCACGTATGTCCATGGAGTCGGTATATACTCAAAAGACTGGACTTGGTCGAACTCTACGTGCAAGTAATCCTCATTAATGCGCGGCAACATCAATACCTCCATCGTCAAAAGGCGTTAATTGATGTCACCTCCGAGTTTTAAGTGTAATTTCCAAAGCTCCTTTGATTTAATTTCAAGCGGGCAATTCCAGATAAAGAGAGGTCACATGAAGCAATACCACGATATTTTAAAAAGAATCTTAACCGAAGGCGAAATTAAGAGTGATCGGACCGGGACAGGGACAATCAGCGTATTTGGACATCAAACAAGATATGACCTCAAAAATTCATTTCCTCTTTTGACGACAAAAAAAGTTCATATGAAGTCTATCATTTACGAACTTCTCTGGTTTTTAAAGGGCGATACGAACATTAAATTTCTGAATGACCATAAGGTAACCATTTGGGATGAGTG
>JAEYZS010000088.1 GCA_023427925.1 Pseudomonadota bacterium
GAGCTACTCCATAGAATGATCGTCGATCTCCAAATGAAGTTTGTGCAAGTAAAGTAATTATTTATTAAACACATTTAGAGGAGCAGAGTATGTCACGTATTTTCCTTTCGTTCGTTCTTGCATTATCGGGTATAACGTATTCACCCACCCTCCCCGCTCAAGAATCTTACACCATGAAATTGGGTGCTCCATTACCTGGAAATATATTTAGTGAACTTGCAAAAAAGATTAATCCTTCAGTGGTAAGTATTTCTGTGAGTAATAATTTCCGTTCTCGGCGCCCACCAGGTGCTTATCAAGATCCGTTCTGGCAGTTCTTTGAGCAATTTGGGGCTCCAGGGGTTCCTGCGCCACAAGATGCTCCTCAAAGGCGTAAAAACTTTCAGCCCGTTGGAACTGGGTTCATTATTGAGTCTGACGGGCACATCATCACAAATTATCATGTGATCGAAAGTGCCGACAGCGTTTACGTCCATCTTGCTAATGACCAAGAAAAGACATACGAAGCCAAAGTGATCGGCGGAGACAAGAGAACAGATATTGCCCTCCTAAAAATTGATGTAAAGAAAAAACTTCCCGTCGCTCAACTGGGTTCAAGCGATAAACTTGAGGTTGGAGAGTGGGTCGCTGCTTTCGGAAATCCCTACGGCCATGAATTCAGTATGTCTAAAGGCATTGTCTCAGCAAAAGGCAGAAAGATTCGCGATCTCAACGCTGTTCCCTTTATTCAAACCGACGCATCTATCAATCCTGGGAATTCAGGCGGACCGCTCGTAAATACAAAAGGTGAAGTGATTGCCGTCAACACGGCCATCGATGCGCGCGCGCAAGGGATCGGATTTGCAATTCCTATTGATCACGTGAAGTCCATCCTCCCACAACTAAAAAAAGATGGGAAAATAATTCGTGGTTTTATCGGAGTTCAAATTGATAATATTTCGCCAAGGGCACAAGCGATGTTACAACTGTCGACGATGGAAGGCGCTTTAATCATGGGCGTAATGGAAGGCGGCCCCGCAGATAAAGCTGGGATCAGAGCTTATGATGTTATCACTAAATTTGAAAACTCAAAGATTGAGTCTGCTGAGGATTTTAGTGATGCTGTAAAAGATTTCACGATCGGAAAAACAGCCAAGGTGGAACTCTTAAGACAGGGTAAAAAGCAAACTCTGAATTTAACAATTGGAAATCCTCCTGATGAACAAAGACCAATCCGAACGCAACGCTCTTCTACTCGCAGAGGTGACCAAGCTCCATTTAGCGTTGGATTTAAGGTTGTAGACTATTCTTCAGCAACCGCAACAGAGTTAGGAATCTCACCTAACTCTCCGAAAAAGCCTATCGTAGTAGAGGTCACTCCAGGATCTCCGGCTGCAAGAAATGGCCTAAAAGTGGGCGATTTAATTTTGGATGTGAATCGCAGACAGGTAAAGAGCGCAAAAGAAGTTCTTTCGGCATTGAAGAAGGGAAGCAATCTCTTAAGAGTACAAAACAACTCACAGGTATCGCTAATTTTTATCGATATCTGATGTTGATTCATATTTATTAAAATAAAAAAGCCAAGATCATTGATGGTCTTGGCTTTGTTGTATTTAAGAATTAATTTTTAATTATAGATTAAATGGAGCGCTTACTGAAAGAAGCAAAACTTTTGTTTCGAGATTGCTTCCAAGAGTCAAACCGTTTGCCTTATCGTATTCGTGCAATCCGTATTCAAGATTAAAAGAAAGCGGAATAACTGGAAGGGGTTTAAATCCAATACCAGCTTTCATCCCATTACCTTCAAACTTCAATGTTCCATCTTTGTCTTCGGCTTCAGTATCAAATATGTAACCGGCCCACAGTCTTACGATCTTGAGATTTACACCGGCTACTGCTGCCATGGTAGTATGCTCACTTTTAATTTTGGATCCATCATCATATTTGAAGTCCGTATTACCGATGCTGTAATCAAGAGCGAAGAACACAAATGGAAGAGTCCAGCCAATTCGTCCGCCGTAGCTCAGGCCGGTAACATCCGCTTTATCTGATCCATCAGCGTACTCTGAATTTCCAATTGCGTAACCTGCATAGGGTTCTAATAAAAGTCCTGCAGATGCGTTTACTCCCATAAACAGAGAAAGGATCAGTGCTAGCTTTTTCATGTGTTCTCCCTGACTGTGATTTTTTGATTATTAGAAAAGATCCCTCGTCTCATCCATGAGACAGCAGGGAAAACGTTTAAAGTTTCACTTACACTATTAGTTATAAAGACAATGAAGTAGGCTGTGTACGAAGACTTGAAGTGGAACTTTAAATCCTGACTGAAGTCTAGGAAGCGAGTATGAAATCTTAAATTATAAAATCCAGCCACATTTAAAAAAGCTTTTGCGGAACCTATGATGCGGGATTATTTTCTTTACCAACGGAGGTTCCTATGCATGAACAAAAGTGCGAAAATTGCGGTAATCTGTATGACAAACCCTTAAAAATTATGAGGGACGAAGAGGCTCACTATTTTGATAGTTTCGAGTGCGCTATCAACGTAATGGCTCCTCAGTGTACCCATTGCGACACCCGCATTATCGGGCACGGGGTCGAGGAATCAGGTAAAATTTACTGCTGCGCCAACTGTGCGGCTCAAGATGGTGGCACTGAGCTCAAAGATCGAGCGTAGTCTTTGAAAGTATTGAATATTATCTAAAAATCTACTAATACTGCTTTTTGTTTTGTGGGGTAACAAATCGTGGGTAGATTTTTAAAGGCTTTTGCCATCTTACTGGTATTTCCTACGGCTCTTTCTTTTGTAATGAGCCCGTCCATTGCGCAAGCAAAATTCTGTTTGAGTCTTTTTTCACAAGGCAATAACAAAACTTCTCTCGTTCGAGTCGAATCTCCTCTTCACTATAAAATAGATTCCGTTAAAAACTCAAAAGGCAATATTCTCTTAATCCACGGGTTGGGTGACAGCATGGCTCACCTTAAAAAAATTTCTGATCGTCTTCAAAAGGAGGGATATTCTGTTTTAAGAGTCGATCTGCATGGACATGGTAAAAACCTTGAGCGAGACATCGCAAATCAAACACCAATACCTAGAGTTTTATTGTATCAGAGCAATGTCCGCGATATTGCAAATCTCGTCAAGTCACTGAGATTTTCAAACCCTATCATTATTGGCCATTCTTATGGTGGAGCTATTGCTCATGCTCTCACAAGTCAGCTCACTGGCAAATACAAAGCTCAAAAACTGGTAATGATGGCTCCTTACTTGAGACGCCTTGATCACCAAATGCTTACAGGAAATCCATTTTTAGATGCGCCGATAGAGCATATTGCTGAGCAATTTATGAGGGAAACATTTAGAGATCATTTTGAATCAGAAAAAAGAACTCATATACAAGCACACATTGAGACTGCCGTTGCGACAACTATTGGGATTCGGAATTTTGATATTCTGAGCCCTGGCAAAAAGGCTTCTCCAGACTCTAAGGCCCCGATGCTTGTTCTTGGTGGATCGAAAGATACTCTCGTAACTGATGAATCATTATGGATATTCCGCAAAAAATTAGAAAAAGAAAATCGCCCTCACACGGTAGCTATTATCGAAGGAGATCATTTCTTTCCATCACGAAATGCCACAGAAACCATGCGAGCCATCATGGATTTTCTCCAAAGAGATTAGATTCTCTTTTAAATGCAACACCTGCGATATGAAGAATTCGGGTCTTTTAACCTATAAAATGGACTATTACATATCTATTTATAGGTAAACGTGTTCTACTGGAGACTCACTAGTCGTTCTTTTAGTTTGTTCATTAGTTTTCTCTTTTGTTCCTTTCTTCAGAATGACCCCAATAGCTATAGGAGGCACAAAATGGGAAAAAAAATATACGTAGGTAATTTATCTTTTAACGTTGAGACAGATCAACTAAGAGACGTTTTCGCTCAGTACGGTACTGTTGATACAGCTAACGTAATTTCTGATCGTTATACTGGTCGTAGCAAAGGTTTTGGATTTATCGAAATGTCGACTGAGTCAGAAGCTCAGACTGCGATCAGCTCTTTAGATGGTTCTGATCTTCGTGGTCGTTCGATGAAGGTTTCTTTGGCTAAGCCACAAGAACCTCGTGAAGACCGTGGCGATCGCGGTGGATTCAATTCACGCCGTTACTAATCCAAAAGATTTTTAATCTTAAAAGTAAAAGCCGATCCCGATAGATCGGCTTTTTTATTATCTAATGCAAAAAGGAATTTGAAAATGAGAGACACAGCTAGATGCACCAACATGAACCATAGCCGATTAAACCCCCAAGTGAAGTTCTGCCCTTCGTGCGGCGACTCGATAAATAAAAACATAGGTAAAACTTGCAACGAAGAAATCCATAAAGCACGCCGAAAAGAAAGGGGCATCTTCTGCCAAGACTGCGGCAAAAAACTCACCCCCTAAAGGTGCCCGTCAACTTTTGGGAACCCACCGCATCAATCCCCCTTAATACCGCAAAGACCAAACTAAATCCCCTCACCAGACAACTGAAAACAAAATGAAAGCCCAAGGATTCACCTTGCCACGCTCTACAGCCGTTACTAATGTCAGAGTGCAATTGGGGGGCTTTTTTTTGATCCATCTATTTTTAGTTTTATCTTTTGCATGTGCTCAAATTTCCTACTCTGAAATCGAGTCTTTGATTCAAGATAAAAACATAAAAACCATCGAAGAGTTGCTCGCCGAGCTTCCTGCAAATTTTAAAAATCATTATACACTTCTAAAAAAATCTTCTGCCGTTCAAGAAGCAAGTCTTGAGAGTCCTAGAGCCGTCGTCTACGGCGAAACAGGTGAACTCACTATGACCTTTAACAGTAACCCCGATCACGGCGGATATAACGATGTAGAGTTTCTAGCTTTTGATAAGGAAAAAAACGAGTTCGAATTAAGAGTAATAAGCTTTGTCGGTGGAGAAGTGATTTTTTCTGAGAAAAACCCCACTCAGTGTACTCACTGTCATGGAATAAGCCCAAGACCACTCTGGGATAATTACCCTAGTTGGAAAAATTCATATGGATCAAATTCCGACATGCTAACTCCAGAAGAAGAAAATATATTAAAGTCAGAAATATTTAGAGAACATTCAAGATTCAAAGCTATCTTTAAAAAAGATGCTGACCCACTTTATCCATTTAAAGATGCGCCCAAGACTTTCGGTCCGAACGCTCTTCTTGGGAAGTACTATACGAACTTTCAAGCAAGGGCCAACAAAACAAGATTTTATGATTCGATTGGTTACGCGCACTCTGAGAGACTTGCAGTTCTTGCGCTTCTCGAATGTAAACTAGCGCCAGAAACCAACCGCATGCTCGAGTATCATTACTTAGAAAAAATCAAAGCGCTTTACCCTCACCAGATCGCTACACTTGAATGGTGGACCAAAAAATACGCGGAAGAATCGTTTTACTTAACACTGCTTAAAAGCATTTACCTTTTTGGAATTGATTATTTTCAGAATAACTACTTTAACCTAAAGATGAGATATCACGAAGAACATCTTTCGACCGACAGCACTCAATCTGTAAGAAGTGCCACGCTTGATGTAATCGCTTCTAGCCTAAATGACAAAAATGCGAGGCAATTGATAGCCTCTGGCAATAAATCTCGATTGTGTGATAAATACATACAAGAAATCGCACACTAAAAGCTTTGCGTAGGCTTTTTGAGGATACTTAGTTGCCCGCTGACCGAATTGGAGTTATATCTACAATCAATCGGAGGAAGTTATGTCTCGCCGTCCTCAAAAAACAGATGCCGTTACAATTAATAACGTTTCTTTTGCTCATGAAGATATGTTTGAAGTTGTCGATACGTTTTATACTCGTGTCCAAAACGACGAACTCTTAAAGGTCCCATTTGCATCAGTTCATGATTGGCCCGATCACATAGACAGACTCACTCATTTTTGGTGGATCAAATTCGGTGGAACACCATACTTGATTCCTTATTACAATCCCGTCGAAAAGCATTTCTTTGCTGGTTTTAACGAGACGCTACTTGAAAGATGGCTTGAGCTGTTTCATCAAACGCTAAATGAAAAGCTTAATCCCGAGCAAGCAAAGCTCTGGACTATGATCTCTGAGAGAATGGGTAAGGCATTATCATTTAAAAACGAAGCCTACAGAAAATATTACGAGCAACAACGATAGTATTGCTCGTAATTCTTAATTCTTAGGGTCTTTCTAAAGCCCCAATATCAATACCACTACCAATAATGTTTCTAGGAACTTCTGCTCCCGGATCCATCTTCGCTCGAATCGGCGGATGATAGACTGGAATCAAGAGTGGATTAGAGAACGGAAACGTGTTCCCACCGCTTACCGGATTTGAGTTTCCTGCGTTGACTAGAACACTTCCTGAAGCTGGCGTATAGTTATTGGCACCGGTAAATCCTGCATTAGTATGTGTC
>JAEYZS010000111.1 GCA_023427925.1 Pseudomonadota bacterium
GACCAGCTAAAAACGCATATATTCGCTTTTAAGTGTACATAGCTTTTCAACCGTATATCAGTTTCTTAACATATGAATTTTGTTGTAGTTTGCGAACAAGTTCTACGAGTGTAAAGAACGCCGGGGGAAAGTAAGCCGTCTAGTCGGGTGATCAACCTATAACGCCGGTCGAAAAAATCGGCGTTTTTTATTTGGCGAGGTTAAGCTGCTTTTACTGGCTTAAATGGAATGACGCTGTAGCGGTTTCTGCCGTATTGTTTTGAATGATAGAGGGCTTCGTCTGCGCGCTTGATCCATTTTGTTAGAGACTCGCCACTAGCGACCTCAGCGACTCCGATAGAAACAGTGAATCGAATCTCGAGTTTGTCGTGGACGAAGACTTCTTTGCGGATTCGATTTAGAATCTCTTCAGCCTTTTTAATTGCATGTTGTTCTTGGTAATCCGGCAATATAATCATAAATTCTTCGCCACCAGTACGAGCAATAAATTGTCCGTTTTGATCACAAACTTCTTTTAATAGCTTTACGCATTCTTGAAGAACGTAATCACCCATGTCGTGCCCATAGGTGTCGTTAATCTTTTTAAAGAAATCAATGTCTACGGCCAAGAGCGAACACGGAACCTTTGAAAGTTCAAAGAGCCGGTGGTGCTTTTTGATTTGCTCATCAAAGCTCATGCGATTGAACGCTTTTGTAAGATGATCCACTCTCATGTTGTGGTTTACTTCGACAAGTTTTTTTCTAACAGACGACAAGCTTTCTTCCACTTTCTTAATTGTCTTTTCTCGCATTTTGTCTTTTTTAAACTGATAAGAAATGTAGTTATCAATAAACTCTCGGGCTTTGGTTCTAAGCTCTTCTATAGAGTTGGTTTCAACAGCTTCTCTAAGCTGAACGAGGTTCTGCTTAATTTCTTCATCGTGCATTTGCTCGTCTTTAGCGTCTTCACTTAATTGATCCGCAAAATCCCAAATGATATTTTTAAAGTCGTCAAAAGTTTTTTGAATATACGTGTACTCATCAATTCTATAACCAGTAAAAAACTGTCTTACTCTAAACAATAATTTTTCAAAATCAGTACTTCCAGGCTTTACGAGTGTTTTTGAAAAATCATCCAGTGTTTCCCTAACTTTTCTGATAGGCTGTTTTTCAATTTCAAACAAGTGTTTCGAATAAGTGTCGATGATATAGAGAAGTGTTGCGCGTTCATCGGACATGTTTAGCGTGGTTTGCTTTGATTTTTCGTCAGAACCCCAATCAATTTCAAATTGATTAACGAGCTTTTTCACCCATTGTCTCAAATGTTGCCTCCAAAGAGATGTATACCTAATTAAATCGGTATCTAATGGAGGTTTTTGAACGCTAGCAAAAAATTAAAATCGATTGTGGAATATCTTTAAACACAATTCAAAGAAGTCTGTCTCTTGCTGAGACGATGGATAAAAAAGAAGGGAGCTTTAGTCTTTAGAACTAAAGCTCCCAAAATCAAGTATCGTTTTGACTATAAGCCGGATTCTGTTCTCTCTCTAACACTTGAATTTAGAAAGAGTGATCACCATTCCTCTAGGCACAAAAATTACTTTTTGGCTCAAGCGATCTTACCCGGAAGCGCATGCTGGTTACATTTTACTTAGAACAAGTTCTAAGCGTGCCTCCCTATTTGATCTTGCTCCGCACAGAGTTTGGCTGTTTTCACTCTCTTCGCTCCCTTAAAGCCTCCCGTTCCCGGCTAAAAGATCATAGCTACTTGAGACATTCTCTCTGTTCCACTGTTCCTACGACAACTTACATCATCGCGAGGGCGGTTAGCCCCTGTGCTACCATATGGAGTCCGGACTTTCCTCTGGGGCTCATTCCAGCGGTAATCCATCAAAACTGTTAAGTTTATACCTTAAACCAGCCGAAAAAGTCTAGTCAGGAGTAGCCTACATGATTGATTACCATTTCCAGCGCAAATTAGGGGTTCTATTCCTCCTGCTATTAGGGATTTTTTACCTGTATTATCAAATGTATAACTACTTCCCCTGGAATCAATAGGGACTAACTAGACTAAATTTTCTTAGCGTAGATGATGAGTTCGGCGCCTGCCGATCGTGTTGTCTCGCCTTTCCATTTTGTCCAATATAAGAATTGGAAGTGCTTTTTAAGGCGCTCTCGATACTCCCACTCGCTTCCGCTAAACGGTGGGTGGGCAGGATTGTCGATAGTAAAGAAAATTCCGAGTAAGTGTCCATGATCGGCAAGCATGGATTTATAAACACCTACAAGCTTATTTCTTTTTGCAGGATCAATTGCGCAATAAAGTGTGTGTTCAAATACAATATCAAAATAACCAAAATATTTTTCTGGTAAGTTAAAAACATCGGCTTGAAGGAATTTTAAATTCTCACTCTCAGGATAAAGCTTGCGAGCCTCATTAATTGCTTCTTCGCTAAAATCAACAGCAGTTACAACGTTTCCTTGTTGCGCGAGTAAGTGCGCATCGTGACCTCTTCCGCATCCAACGACTAATATCCTGCTCTTTGGAATTTTAAGTTGAGGGATAATGCTTTTAAGAATGGGATTTGGTCCCTCCATATCCCAACCCGGTTTATTGCTTTTATCCTTATAAATATTTGACCAAAAACCACTATCTCGAACTTCTTGGTTAGACGGCAAATAAGGTTTGATGAGGTAAGATTTTTCTTCAATCGTAAAGCCGTCGTCGTCAAACTCACTTACAAGATTAAAAAATTCATTCTGTGCTTTTCGCGAAAAAACGTATGGAATATCTTTGTCCGTTCTTCCGTGAAATCGATCCCACTCATCAACTGTAATGTTATCGAGATCTAACTTTTTTCTAATTCCATAGGGAAGCTCAATTTCCCAATTGGAATTTGAATTTTTATAAATTTGCTGGACAACATAAGGCTGGTCAAAAGCTTCTACAATATATTTATCGCCCTGAAATTCAGATGCAAAAATATATCTTTCGGGAATTCTGAAAATACCTTCTAGTAGAGCTTTTCCGAACTCGATATCTTGCACTCTCAGTTCACCAAAAACAGGATAACCTTCGGGGTCAATCTGAACGAATTTTTGTACGTTATTGACTAATTTCAGGGTTGCCTTCTTGAGTGGGAGCGGCCGGTTCTTCGGTTGTCTCAGGAGCTACTGGCTGAGTGACATCGGATTTTTGAGTTGATTCCGAAGTTGTTGGCTGTGCGACTTCGGGTTTAGGTGCAGTCACTTCTGCTTTAGGAGCAGATACCGGAGCGGGTTTTTTAGTTTCAACATTTGGAGCCGGAGTTTCATCTACAGGCTCTACGGGAACAAAACCATCTTCACTCATCTCATCTTTGCTCGGAGTAATTACGATCGGATCTTCGAAAGTGAGAACTTCGCCTTCGACCTCGACTCTCTCAAGAGCCCACTCCTGTGGTTCGTCTTTAATTTTCTTGAGCACGGCGGTTCCAGTAAGCTCCGTCGTTGCAAGCTGCTCACCATCATAGAGAGGAGTTGTGAACGAATAATTAAAATGAGCCTCCATTAAGCCCTTCTTCGGTGCTTTGGTGTAAACAGAGTGCATCTTGAAATTCGTCATCTGCGGTAAATTTTCTTGGATGTAATTTGCAATCAGTTGAGAGAGCTCTTGCTGAACTTGGACGTGTTGTTCAAATGAAACATTTTTATCAGAGCTAACGAGATATTGAGTTGCTCCAATAATTAAGAAAAAAACTAGCGCATTAATAAGTTTTAAACTTGGTATTTTCATAAAGTCCTCATTCAATGTTGAAATGTCATAGTAACTTGGGGCCTTAAACTTGGAAAGTAAATTCTTTATTTTGATTGGTCCAATTGAACTTTAGATAAAACGAGCGAAGACCCATTGGGTAGTCGGCGTTTTCATCATCTCCGTAGAGAGAATCTCCAAAGAGTGGGCAATTGATCCCTGTGAATTGTGCACGGATCTGATGTGTTCTACCCGTAACAAGCTCAATAACACTCTCATAACCAGACTTGCCGTTAGGAAGCGTGACATCATTCACTCTCTCTACGATAAGTTCACAAACTTGCCATCCTTCGATGGGCTCTTCTGAAACCAGCTTGGGTACAAATTTGTCTGGCTTTATATAATGAATATATTTTTTTTCTTGAGGCCGATTCAGAGTGAGAGCCTTGTATTTTTTCTGGACCATTTTGTTTGAAATTAAATAATTAAACACATTTTGAAATTTTTTGTTTTTTGCAAATAGCAAAAGCCCAGTGGTCTCGGCGTCCAGACGATGTGTGATCAAAAGCTCGTGGTTTAAAACCTGCGACAACTGGAAAAGCACATTTTCCCGAGAGTTATCCACAGTCGGGTGCGTTGGTACACCATAGGGCTTGTCGATAACTACAAAATCGTCATTGTTTTCTACAATCAGAGAGTGCCAATCAATATTTTGAATGGGATGACGCTTTGGATTTCTATGAACGCGTACCAGCGAATCGGGCTGAACTTCGATGTCTGTATAGACCCGCTTCTCATCGACATAGACGGAGCCGATTTCGAGCAGAAACTCAAAGTTCTCGAACTGAACTCTTTTAAAAAGTTCGCTAAGTCGAATTGTCTCTTCTGGCTTGATGTGCGTGACTAAACCCACACCGTAGGGTTCTGATATCTTCATCGGTGATACACCGAATCATGAATTGAAATCTAAGTCAATAGAATCGGTGACTTAAGCCTTTCTAACGGATAATTTTTAGTCGTATGGAAATACTAAATACAGAGGTTAATTCGTCATCATCGGAATTTATTGAAAACTCTCAATGGATGCAATCCATGGTTGCGGAGTTTCGTGAAAGAGTTGAAGTTGTAAAATCCGGCGGTGGACCTGACTCCATTAAAAAACATAAATCCAGAAATAAGCTCACAGCGCGTGAGAGAATTGAAAAGCTCATCGATCCGGGAAGCGCGTTTTTGGAGCTTTCAACTCTTGCTGCAACCGACATGTACAATAACGAGGCTCCAGGTGCGGGTGTTGTTACAGGTATCGGAATCATTCACGGCCAAGAATGTATCATAGTTGCAAACGATGCGACTGTGAAAGGCGGCACTTATTTTCCAATGACTGTGAAGAAGCATCTTCGTGCGCAAGAAATCGCAATGGAAAATGGTTTGCCTTGTATATACCTCGTAGATAGCGGTGGAGCGTTCTTACCACTTCAAGCAGAAGTTTTTCCAGATAGAGATCACTTTGGAAGAATTTTTTATAACCAAGCTCAGATGTCGGCTCAAGGAATTGCGCAAATTGCAGTTGTGATGGGAAGTTGTACGGCAGGTGGAGCATACGTTCCTGCAATGAGTGACGAAAATATTATTGTAAAAGGAAACGGAACCATTTTCCTTGGCGGTCCTCCACTTGTAAAAGCTGCGACAGGTGAAGTTGTTGATGCTGAAAATCTTGGGGGAGCTCTTGTTCACTCGGAAAAGTCTGGAGTGACGGATCATTTTGCAGATGATGATGATCACGCTCTTGAAATTTGCCGAAATATTGTCTCCACATTTAATCGGAAGAAAAGCATCCCAGCTCTCCTAAAAGAAGTGCGCGAGCCCCTTTATCCTGCGCACGAGCTTTATGGAATCCTACCAAAAGATACTCGGAAGCCGTTTGATATTCGGGAAGTGATTGCAAGAATTGTTGATGGTAGTGAGTTTCATGAGTTTAAAGCACTCTATGCAAAAACCATCGTAACCGGTTTTGCTCACATCTGGGGAATGCCGGTTGGAATTATCGCAAATAACGGAGTCTTGTTTGGTGAAAGCGCATTAAAGGCCACTCACTTTATTGAGCTTTGTGAACAAAGAAATGTTCCACTGATTTTCTTACAAAACATTACTGGCTTTATGGTCGGCAAAAAATATGAAAACGAAGGGATCGCAAAAGACGGCGCAAAAATGGTAATGGCTGTGAGCAACGCCAAAGTTCCAAAATTCACAGTGGTGATTGGTGGATCTTACGGTGCAGGCAACTATGGAATGTGCGGCAGGGCGTATCAGCCTAGACAATTATGGATGTGGCCAAATGCTAGAATATCAGTCATGGGTGGAGAGCAAGCAGCAAACGTTCTTCTCACTGTAAAGCGAGATCAGTTGCAAGCAGTTGGTAAGGATATGTCTCCTGAAGAGCAGGAAGAATTCAAGCGTCCAACTCTTCAAAAATACGAAAAAGAAAGTTCAGCATATTATTCGACAGCTAGAATTTGGGACGATGGAGTCATCGATCCTGTCGACACAAGAAGAGTTTTGGCTCTAGGAATCGCCGCAAGCTATAACAAAGAATGGAAAAATCCAGGAACTGGCGTTTTCCGGATGTAGGAAATTTATGAGTACTATTAAAGTTAAAGAAGAAAGTGGAATATTAAACATCACACTGAATCGTCCGGAGATTCATAATGCCTTTAATCCTGAGATGATTATGGAATTAACTAAGGTTTTTTCCGATCAGAATTTTTCTATCAAAAGTAGAGCTGTGGTGTTGAGAGGTGAGGGAGAAAGCTTTTGTGCGGGAGCTGACCTAAATTGGATGAAGTCCATGATGAAATACAATTTTGAGGAAAACGTCGCCGATGCGCAAAGACTTTTTACAATGTTTGAGGTGATGAGAAATTGTCCGGTACCAGTGATCGGAGAAATTCATGGAAATGTTTTTGGCGGTGGATTGGGCTTAGTAGCAATTTGTGACATAGTTGCAGCAGAAGAAAAAACTAAATTTTGTTTTAGTGAAGCAAAACTTGGATTGGTACCAAGTGTGATCAGTCCGTTTGTTACTCGCAAGATGGCTCCACACACGGTGAGAGAGCTTTTCTTGACAGCAGAAGTGTTTGATACGGACAAAGCAATGAGCTCTGGCCTTATTCACTTCAAAGGCTCTGCTTCAAAATGCGAGAAGTTCGTTCAAGAAAAAATCAGCTCTATGCAAAAATGTGGTAAGGGTGCACTAATCACTACTAAAAAACTATTAAATGATTTGGAAAACCTCAGCCCTCAAGAAACAAAAACTGAAACAACGACAGTGATTTCAAGACGTCGCGTGAGTGAAGAGGGGCAAGAAGGTTTAAAGGCTTTCTTAGAAAAGAGAAAACCAAGTTGGTTATCAGTAAATAAAGAGTAAGAAGTAAAAATGGCGAAGAGACGAATTAAAAAACTAGGCATAGCAAATCGAGGCGAAGTCGCTGTGCGAATTCACATGGCGGCTAAGGAGCTTGGAATTCCTACGGTCCTATTGCATTCAGAAGCGGATATTCAGTCCAAGGCTTACCGTCTTTGCGATGAGACAGTTTGCATTGGTCCTTCGCCAGTTAATGAGAGTTATCTTCATATAGATAAGGTTATTCAAGGAGCAATCAGTAAGGGTTGCGATGCTATTCATCCTGGATTTGGTTTTTTATCCGAAAACGCCGAGTTTGCAAAAAAATGCCAAGATAACGGAATTCGTTTTGTAGGACCAAGCCCTGAGGCAATTCAATTGATGGGTGATAAAATTTCTGCTCGCGCCTGTGCGGTGAAAGCTGGAGTTCCAGTTGTACCGGGATATGATGGAGATGATCAATCCGAAGAAACTCTACTCAAAGAAGCAAGGAAGATTGGATTTCCTCTTATCATCAAGGCTTCTGGCGGCGGAGGTGGAAGAGGTCTAAAGATTGCCAAAACAGAAGATGAATTCTTTGATCAGCTTTCTTCAGCAAAGAGAGAATCAAAAAGTGCATTTGGTAGTGATAAGGTTTTCTTAGAAAAATACCTAGACCATGCTAAGCATATTGAG
>JAEYZS010000181.1 GCA_023427925.1 Pseudomonadota bacterium
CTCCTGAGCCACTTAACATTAGCGGACGGATAAAATTGTCAGAAATTCCTGCAACAGTTCCTACGACCATCATAATAATACCTTCAACTGTGTTTCCTGCGATGAGACCGTAAGCTCCAAGAGCAAAGGCTACTGGTGCTGCCCCAATAACGGGGATAAATGAAAATACAAAAGTTACAAATCCAACAACAAAAAAGTCTCCCGTTTTTGTTAAAGAAGCGCCGGTCGCCACGATCACCGATTGAATGGCACCGGTTACAACGTTCGAGAAAATTACGGATCTACAACTCAAAACAATATTTTGAATGAGCCTCTCAGAATTATCAGGCTTCAAAAACGAATACTTTCTAACAATGGCAGTGACTTTTTCATGTTCAATAAGACCAAAATACATGGTCAGTAGAGCAATGAAAAACGCGAGAACAAAGTCGGGAAGATTTTTAAAAAAATCTGTAAGAGCATTCAATACAAAGGCTCCAACGGAGTTTATAACTTTATTAAACAACGCCGAAGGGTCAGGGATATCAATCCCAAATCGTCCAGCCGTTCTTTCTGCAAATGACTCGATCTTTTGAATACTTTTTTGTTGATCTGGAGCTAGCTGCTCTTGTGGTTTTTTTGATTCCAGAGTTTGTTTTACAAATTCTGAAGTGACTCTGGCACCTTTAACAATCACCAATGCCGTAGGTGTTGCGAATACCAAGGAGAAAACTAAAAGTGAAGTCAGTGCTGCAAGCGTGGGCGACCATTTTTTTTCTAACATTCTTTTGTAAAGAGGAAATATAACCACACAAAGAATCCCACCCAATGCCACCGGCAACAAGAATGGCGTAAATAAAATTAATACTGAAAGTGCAAGAACAATAATAATTAGAATCTTAAAAATTTGAGTCCATGAAAACGTCATTTAGTGGATCTCCATTCCTTATTGACAATCAATCGTGCGCCACGCTTTAGAGTAATATAAGACCATGCCCACTGAAAAAAAACAATAAAGCGATTTTTGAAGCCAATTAAATAATAGATATGGATAAAAAGCCATGCCATCCAGGCAAAGAATCCACCAAATTGTAAACTATTGTATTGAAGAACGGCTTTCTTTCGACCAATAGTCGCCATAATACCTTTATCAACATACTTGAATGCGGTTGTTTCTTGAGCATTTATTTTCCGAATTATATTTTTAGCAGCATGCTTTCCTTGTTGGATTGCTACCGGGGCAAGACCAGGTAAAGGGCTTCCGTTTTCTGCAAAGTGTGCTTGGTCACCCAAGACAAAAACATTGTGATGATTCGGAAGTGATAAGTCTCTTTCTACAATGACTCTACCTTGACTATCTAACGGGGTTCCTAGTGTTTTTCCAAGACTGGATGGTAAAACGCCTGCCGCCCAGAGAATCGTTTTTGCTCGAATGGTTTCATTGCCGAGTTCTACGCTAGCTTCATTGACTTTGGAGACACGAGAAGAGGTCCAAATCTGAACTCCGAGTTGTTCTAAGTCTCGTGCGGCATGTTTAGAGAGCTTCTCAGAAAAAGCAGACAGGACTCTATTCCCAGCTTCGATGAGTATCACTCGCGTTCTTGCGGGATCAATATTGCGAAAATCTTTTTCAAGAGTATAACGACTAATTTCTGCAATGGCTCCAGCAAGTTCGACGCCAGTCGGACCTCCACCTACGATGACAAAAGTGAGAAGTTCCTTTTGCTTTTCGATGTCGGTTTCTTTTTCGGCTTCTTCAAAAGCTAATAGTATTCTTCTTCGAATTTCCGTAGCTTGCTCAAGCGTCTTTAGTCCCGGTGCAAACTCTTCCCACTCTGGTTTGTTGAAGTAACTGTGTTTAGCTCCACAGGCTACAATGAGATAGTCGTAAGAAAGGTGTTTTTCTTGTCCATGGAGAATTTTGGTTTTGAGGTCAATACTTACAATGTTTCCAAGGTAAACTGTTACATTGGAATAGTTTGAGAAAATGGAACGAATGGGCATTGCAATGTCCGCCGGAGAAAGTCCTGCTGTTGCAACTTGGTAAAGGAGCGGCTGAAATAAATGATAGTTTCTTCGATCGATGAGAGTAATGTGTAATTTACCTCGAAGACCTCGATCTTGAGCTAAAGTCTTAGCTGCGTTGATGCCAGCGAAACCGGCACCAATAATAACAATCTGTGTTTGCTCCATACGAACGAAGCATAACACAGATTGAACTTTTGATTTAACAAGATTTAATCAATTAATACCCTGTGATTCTAAAAATAGCATGACATCCATTGAATACTTCAAGCTGCCCACCATAAACTCTAAATTGAGCCTGTCCATAGTTATAACAAGGAGCTGGCGAGAGTTGTTGAACGACATGAACATTCTGAATATTCCTAAAGCCTGTGTGGCAAGTGCTAACTCCGTATCCGTAGTTTCCGCACTCAAGATCGCGAGTGTAGACGCGCGGGTATGATGGGTAAGGAACAGGGATTGGCAATACTACTGGCGGTCTCACAACAACCGGCGGACGGTGCACTGGCGGGCGATGTACTGGTGGACGGTGGCTAGGTGGGCGCGGACGCGGGCGCGGAGCAGGACGAGGTGGTCTGTGCTGCGGTGGGCGATTGTAACCACCACCGGGTGGGCGTCTTCTGTCATTTGAGTCGGCGTATACCGATGGCATCGCTAATAATATAGCGCAAATTGATAAAGCGAACGTTTTCATATATCCTCCTAAAAATAATAGTCGTGCACAGACATTGCAAAGCATGCCAAGATATTCTGGTGTCAAAACGACGTTAGATTTTTTGTTGAAACTTTGGAGGCCCTATGTCAGAAACCGAAAATGTGTATTCCTTTCAGGTAAAAACCCTAAATGGAGACCAAATCTCTCTAGAAAATTTTCAAGGAAAGGCATTGCTCATCGTCAATGTTGCGAGCCAGTGCGGTTTTACACCACAGTACAAAGGACTCGAAGAGATCTATCGTAAGTATAAAGATCGTGGTTTTGAAGTTCTCGGTTTTCCATGCAACCAATTTGGAGCTCAGGAACCAGGTGATGCGGAAGAAATCAAAAAATTTTGCAGTATGACGTACGACGTATCTTTCCCGATGTTTTCAAAAATCGAAGTCAATGGTGACGGCGCTCATCCGCTTTATAAATTTTTGAAAAAACAAGAAAAAGGTCTCTTGGGAACCGAAGCCATAAAGTGGAACTTCACAAAGTTTCTCATCGATAAAAAAGGAAATGTGGTGGATCGATACGCGCCACAAACAAAGCCCGAAGATCTTCAAGCAGATATAGAAAAAGTTTTATAACCTTTTCTATATCCCTTCGAAATAAATTATTTTGGAAGAACGTACCAAAGATTACCAATTGGTCCGAGTGGAATTTCAAATGTCATCCACAGGAAAATCATTCCTGACCAGAAAATTGTGAATGCAATTGTATACGGTAACATCATAGCTAATAGTGTTCCTACACGCGCTTTCGGATCAAATTTATTTACGAACGCTAAAATCAGAGGGAAATACGACATGAGCGGAGAAATAATATTTACCACTGAATCTGCAACCCTATAAGACGCTTGTGTTAATTCTGGCGCTAATCCGAGTAGCATAAACATTGGAACAAAGATAGGCGCCATGAGAGCCCACTTTGCTGATGCACTTCCGATGATAAGATCCAAAAAGCAAGTAAAGATAATGAAACTAATCATAAGAGAAAATGGTCCAAGTCCAAGATCCTTAAAGAATTCTGATCCGTGAACGGCCATCACCATTCCCATATTAGAAACATTAAATAATGAAATAAATTGAGAAGCAAAAAACACGAGCACTAAGTACGGAGCGAGCGTAACCATAGCATCTTGCATAGCATTCACTATATCGTTTTGACTCCTGAAAGTTTTCGCCCCAAACCCGTAGGCGAGGCCAGTCAAAGAGCCCACAAAGAAAATGATCGCAACTACTCCTTTTAATACTGGCGAGTTAAGAATACTTCCGGTCCCGATTTCTCTCAAAAAACCACTTTCAGGTACAAGCCCGAGAAGTAAAATGGCAGTGAGGATCATCATTGTAATACCGGCCCAGAGTAATCCTCTCTTTTCAAGTTGCGAAAGTTTCTCTAGTGGAGTGCGTTCGGCATCCCCGGTGTACTCTCCCAAATATGGAATAATCACTTTGTTGGTCACAATGGTTCCCACGGCAATAATGAGAAGAGAGGAGCTTGCCATAAAGTACCAGTTAGAAAGTGGAGATACAGTGTAAGTGGTATCAATGATCTTTGCGGCTTCTTCTGTAATACCAGAGAGCATTGGATCAGCGGTACTTAATAGTAAGTTTGCCGCAAACCCTCCAGAGACTCCAGCAAATGCACACGCAATACCGGCTAAAGGGTTCCAACCCACGCTATGAAAGACCATCCCTGCAAGCGGGATAAGTATGATATATCCGACATCGCCCGCGGTATGTGAGAGCACTCCACCTAAGAGGACCGCTGGAACTATTAAAGCCTTTGGAGATTTAAGTACTAACAACCTCAATATTGTAGAAATTAATCCGCTTTTTTCAGCTAAGCTAAATCCAAGCATGGCCACTAACACTGTTCCGAGAGGTGCAAAGCTTGCAAAGTTTTTTACCATGGAAGTTAGAATATTATGGATTCCCTCAACAGAAAAAAGATTCACCGTAGTGAGGACTTCTTTTTTAATAGGGTGTACTGCTGACATTCCAGTCTTGAAAGCCAAAAATGAAAGTAGGATTGTAATACCTGCTAAAAGTAAAAATAGAATCGCAGGATGAGGTAACGCATTACCCGCTTTTTCAATCAGTCCTAAAAATTTTAATAGCTTTCCAGATACGTTCGTTGATTTCTTTGAAACTTTTGATTCAGTGTCGTCTTTTTTCATAAAAGAACCGTAGCACGGCTATTTTATGAAATTCAATAATTACTTCAAAAAAATATTAACGACAAAAAACTACTGGGCCAATCCGACACCGATATCACGAGGGTCAGAGACGGCATTAAAAATATTATTCTCTTTTGACACCGCCATAACGCTGCAATTGTTTGGTTTAATATCGACATTGTATCCGAGGTCTTGTAAACCCTTTAATACCGAGGGGCGTGGGCCTGGTGGATCAATGAAAAGAGTATCGGGTCTCCACTGATGATGGTAACGAATCAATGACACTGAATCTTTTAGCGAGAGTCCGAACTCAATATAATTTAAAATCACTTGAGCCACACAACTGATAATGCGAGTTCCTCCGGGTGCGCCTAAAGAAAGTACGGCTTCTTCGTCTTTGACTAGAAGGGTAGGCGACATGCTACTAAGTGGGGTTTTCTGCGGTTCGATCGCATTGAGGGTTTTATCATCTTTCTTTACGCCCACGGCACCAAACAAATTAGCTACGCCATCTCGAATTGAAAAATCATCCATCTCATTGTTCATAAGGATCCCAGTTCCGGGTACGACAACGCCTGCTCCGAACCAACCGTTTATCGTTTGCGTTGTGCTTACTGCATTTCCATCTTTATCCATTATAGAGATATGGGTCGTTTCGGGTGATTCGTTATCTGAAAAGTCGCCAGCAAGGACTTCATCTGATTTTTTTGCTCGATCAAACGAGAGGCTTTGTCTGCGTTTACGAATATAATCAGCAGAAATAAGTTCTCTCGTAGGCACTTTCACAAAATCAGGGTCTCCTAAGTGTGAGGCACGATCTGCAAAGGCATGCTGTAGTGCCGAGGCTGCAAGATGAATGGATTCTTTAGAAAGCAGTCCTTTTTCTTTTAAGCTGTCGTTTTCTAAAAAGTTTAAAAATTGAATAACGTGAATTCCACCCGAGCTTGGGGGAGGCATGGAGATAATTTCAAAACCTTTAAACGATCCTTTTACAGGCTCTCTCCATTTGACTTTGTACGATGCGAGGTCTTTTTGCGAAATAAGGCCTTTTGATTTTTTAAAATAATTTACTATTTTTTTAGAGGTGTCTCCTCGATAGAACTCATTGCTTCCGTTTTTTGCGATTTTTCTTAGCGTTTGAGCTAAATCTTTTTGAATTAAAATATGTCCCTGAGGTAAAGGCTGACCTTTTTCATCTAAAAAGATTTTTCGGGCCTCGGGGTCGTTATTTAAAGTCTCGGCTCTGTAGGTCAAAGCTCTGTGGAGTGTAGAGTAGATCGGAAATCCTTTTTCCGCTAGATCAATGGCAGGTTGCATGACCTTCTCAAGAGGGAGTGATCCGAACTTTTTATGTATTTCGATAAGTCCTGCAATCAAACCTGGTGTTGCAGAGGCTAAAGGCCCATTCTGAGAAAGACGAGTTTTGGCTTCACCTTTTTGTACATACATGTTGCTAGAGGCTTTGAGAGGAGCTCTTTCTCTAAAATCAATGGCGTAAGTTTTGCCATCTTTTTGTCTATATATCATGAATCCTCCGCCGCCTATACCCGTGGATTGAGGGCGTTCAACAGAGACGACAAAGGAAGCTGCGATCGCAGCATCGATAGCATTGCCACCACTTTTGAACATTTCTTCTGCGGCAAAACTAGAATATTTCCCTTGGGTCGAAATGCCATAATGACGGCCTTTGTTTGGGAAGGTCTGAGTTTGATGAGAAGCATTCTCTGAAACTATAACGGGAGAAGTCTGACAGCTTATAATAACAAATGACGTAATAAAGAAAGTCATGAGTCGGGGGAGTAACTGAATGTTTATCATATGAATCCTTTCCTTAGTCTGGCTTTTTTATACAATCAAATTATTCTTTGATTTGAATGTTTTGTTTCGCAAAAATAGATAACTATGAAAGCATACAAATTGATTCTAGTTTTTGCAGTTATTATTTTCTCCATAGTGG